>JBDSRU010000027.1:0-9921 GCA_039929145.1 Thermoanaerobaculia bacterium | reverse complement strand
GGTCTGCTGCGGAGTGCGGATCGGCCGGTCGCGATAGGTGAGCTCCGGCACCTGCTCGCCGTCGACGAGACCCTGCGCCAGCGCGATGCCGGCGGTATCGGCGGGGCCGCAGCCCTTCGCGTGCTCGGGGCGATCCAGGTCCACATCGGCTACTACCTGACGCAGGATCTGTTCGCCGCGAGCGACTACCGTCGCGCGGTGCCCGGACTCACTCTCGTGACCGAGATCTTTCCCGAGAACAGTTTCATGCTCTACAACCTCGCCTGCGCCCAGGCCCGCTCCGGGCTGGCGGAGAGCGCTCTCGCAAGCCTCGCGCTGGCTCTCGAGCACGGGCTGGCGCAGCCTCAGCAAATCTCGACCGACGCCGACCTCGCCTCGCTGCGGGAACGTCCCGAATTCAGCCGACTCGTCGAACGGGCGCGCGAGCTCGAGGCCGCGGAATCGATGGCTCCCGCTCCTCAATAGGATTCGAGAGCGTCTTGCTGGAGAGGGCTGGACTGAATCGCCTGAAGGACAGTTCAGACCCGATGGTGAGCTCCGCCCATCAGAACGCGTCGACCGGCTCCCACTCGAGGCCCAGACTGACGAGGCGCTGCAGGAGATGGCCGTAGTCGATGCCGCACTCCTCGGCGGCATTCGCGAAGTCTTCATCGCGGGCGATCTGCGGATTCGGATTCGCCTCCATGACATAGACCTCCCCCGCATCGGTGAGACGAAGGTCGATGCGCGCGTATCCCGAGAGACAGAGCACCCTGTAGACGCGCTTGCAGATGTTCTGGATTCGCCCACCGAGGCCATCAGGAAGCTCACGCACCGGACCGCTCGCGATGCCGTGCTTCTCCTGATACGTCAAGCTCCACTTCAGACGCTCGGTGGCGATCTTGCGCGCCGCCTCCGCCATGTTGTCGAATGAAAGCTCCCAGATCGGCAGCGCCTTCAGCCGGCGATTTCCCAGAATGCCCACATAGAGCTCACGCCCTTCGATGTAGCTCTCCACGAGCGCATCCGTTCCGATGCTCTCGTGAATGAAGTGAATCCGCTCCGCCAGTTTTTCGTCGCTCTCGACCACCGAGGCCTGCGAAATGCCGATGGAGGCGTCGAAGGTGAGCGACTTGACGATCAATGGGAAGAGCAGTTTCCTGGGCCGCCGGAACAGGCGCCCTCGCGGAGCGATCGCGAAGCCTGCCACTCGAATGCGGTGATAGGAAAGCAGCTTCTTCGCCAGCGCCTTGTCACGCCCCAGGAGGAGGCCGCGAGCGTTGCAGCCGCTGTACTTCATTCGCTGCAGCTCGAGGTAGGCGACGACGTTCTGGTCCCACTGCGGCACGTCGTCGAAGGCCTCCAGCAGGTTGAAGGAGAGGTGCGGGCGGACCTCGCGAACCGCGCGCCGGATCGGATTGAGCTCGCCCCCCACCCCGAGGGCATGCACCTCGTGTCCGAGATCTCGCAGGCAGGTGATGACGTCGTATTCCGTGCGCCATTCCGCGACCTTCGCCTCCTCCGGCTTCGCCTCCGCCGGAGGAACCAGGCTCTCGTGCACCAGGACCAGGATGCGCAGCGGCTTCACAGCGCCACCCGGTGACGCCCGCTGTGGAGATAGTTCATCGTCTGCACGGTGAGCAGGACGGCGAACTCGCGCTTCGCCTGCTCGGGCGGCGTCGCGAGCCGCAGGCCGAGCTCGCGGCACCGCGTGATCATGTCGGCCAGGACCTGGTCGATGGTGTACTGATATTCGTTGGTCCAACGGGCGACGAGCAGCCGGATCTCGCGCCGGTAGCGCGCGATGAAGGCCGCCGCCGTAGGCTGGTGGGAATGCGCCGGAGCATCGGAGAACAGCCGGCGCAGGTCGCGGTCGTAGAACTCCGGTCGATTGACACCATAGTGCGCGCGCTTCTGGGCGTAGTGCTGGCGCAGGGTGGTCGCGAGCGTGGCCAGTGGATCGACCTCGACGTTCGACGACACGAGCGGAGTTCGTCCGGCGAGGCTACCCATGAGCTCCTCCATGTACTCGAGCTTGCGCAGCGCGGGCCAGCCCTGATAGCGCTCTTGCCAACGCGACTTCGGATGCAGCCAGACCGCGAAAGTCTCGGCGAAATCCTCGTCGGGGTGACTCTGCGCGTACCAGGCATCGAGATGAATGACGAAGCTCTTGCTGTACGGCCGCGGGGCATAGAAATCGGGATAGGGAACGCGCGTGCTGCCGAAAAGTTCGTGGCGCCGGCGCCGGCTGCGCAGCTTGAAGGCGTTCTCGATGGCGTGCCCGGCTTCGTGCCGCAGGATCTTCATGCACCACTCGTGCGTGCCGCCTTCGATCTCGAACATCTGGTGGAGCTCGAGGCGCGCGAGACGCGGATGAGCGAGATAGAAGGGAATGGCGATTCCGGGAACGCCGTCGGGCGAAAACCATTCGTTCGAGAGCCAGAAGTGGGGCCGGAAGGCCAGTCCGCGATGGTCGAGCTCGGCCTGCAGGTCCGCGAGCCGAGGCTCGAGCTCGCTCCCGGCGATCGGCAGCTCGAGCTCCGAAAACCGGAGACCGAGAAGTTGCTCGTCCTCCCACGACGACCACTCGGAGGCCGGAATCCGCAGTGGGCGGCGAGCCTTGCGCGCGCGCAAGGGACTGGCGGCTTTTCCCTCTCTTCCCTCTCTCCCCTCCGCGATCGTGTTCCCGACTGCCGTCGCAGGAATGAGCTCGGGCGCCCGCGCTGATGGCGGCGCTGGGGGCGCTGGCGGCGATTGCATCGGAGGGTCCTCCTTGCCTGGCTGCGACCGGGCGCTCACCGCGGCATTCTGCCACTTGCCCGCATCATCCAGCGTCCGGCCGGCGATCGAGCCAGGCGCCAATCGCAGTCATGGCGTCGGCGAATTGCGCCGGCTCTCCCTTCTCGACCCAGTCGATCCAGTCGGCAGCCGCGCGCTCCACTTCGCGGTAGAGGCGCTCCGAGAAGCGGTTCGAGCGCTGGATCTCGTAATAAAGCCGAGGATTCTCGCGCACCACACTCTCTGTGGTCGCGAACTGCGAGTGAAAGGTCGTCGAGCCGACCGCGGTGAGCTCGGCGAAGGAGAGCCCGCTCGTCGCGAGCACCCGGGCAAAGAGGAGATTCAGGAAATGCGACAGGCCCAGCACATAGGAAGCGATCTCGTCGTGACGCTCGAGCGACAGCGGCACGAGCGTCACGGCGGTCTCGCGAAAGAGGGCCGCGACGCGCTCGGTCGCCGCCGGCACGCCGCAGTCACACAGGCAGATGACCTTGTCGGAGAGGGTACGCGCGCCGGCTCCGAACATGGGATGGATGCTGGTGACCGCGACGCCCAGGTCGCGCGCCGTCTCCAGCGCGGGCCGGAGATGCTCCTTGACGCTCGCCACGTCGCAGAGGACTCCGAGGTATCCCAGACTGGCGATCTCCTCGACCGTCGCGGCGACACGGTCGAGCGGCACCGCGACGAAGACCATCGAGGCACCCGCGAGGCCTTCCGCCAGGCTGGAAACGACTTCCAGACCGCCGGGCACCGCCGCCGGGTCGAGCACTCGCACGCGATGCCCCTGGGTTTCGAAGAAGCGCACCAACCAGTGGCCCATCTTGCCGGCTCCGCCGACGACGAGGATCGTCTCCGCCTCGCCGCTGTAGGTCGAGAAGTGGTCGACCTCCTGCACCCGGCAGGCCTCCTCCACCAGCTGGCGCATCACACCGCGGGCAAGGTCCGGAGCGAGACCGAGGGTCTCGGCGCTCGCGGCGGCCCGCGCCAGCACTCGCTTCTCGACCTCGAAGTCGCGCAGCGGAATGCCGGCGACGCGTTTCTCCTGCCCGACCTCGCGCGCCAGCTCCATGCGCTCCGCCATCAGGCCGAGCATCGCCGCGTCGAGATTGCGGATCCGCCGCCGCAGCCGGTCCAGCCTTTCCTCGCTCATCACGCCTCCACGGTTGAGACTAGCAAGGTGAGGGGAAATGCCGCTTTCCGATTTCCGCGACGACCGTGCCAAAAGCGGCAGAAAGCTCGGCAAAGGAAAGCTCTCTCCAGCGCTTCGCCGGCAGGTCTCCGAGCTCGAGCCCGCCGAACGCTACCCGCTTCAGGCGCGTCACCTCGTGCCCCGCCGCCTTCATCAGCCGACGAATCTCCCGATTCTTGCCCTCGAGCAGCGTCACCAGCAGCTGAGATTCCTTCCCGGAGACTTTGCGAACGACCACCGCCGCCGCGCTCAAGATCTCCGAGGATTCGGCGATCCCTTCCTTTACCAGCAGGCTTTTTCTTTCCTCCCATCGACCGCGGACGGTGACGATGTAGACGCGCGGAATGGCGTTCTTCGGATCCGTCAGTACATCGGCGAGGCGCGTGTCGTTGGTAAACAGGAGCAGCCCGGAGGTGGCGAGGTCGAGCCGGCCGACGGCAATCAGGTGCGCCTCCGCGTCGGTGACGAGATCGAACACGGTCGGTCGAGCCTGTGGATCGGAGCGCGTCGTGACGTAGCCGCGCGGCTTGTGCAGCATCAGACAGCGCAACGCGCAACGTCGTGCCGCCAGGCCATCGACATGATCTGTGCAAGCTCGGGAACGACCGGGCGCTCGGGGTCCAGACAGGCGACGCCATTGAGCGCAACCCTTCCTTCGCCGATCCACCGGCGTGCCTCGCTGCGCGAGGCCAGCCCTAACTTCGACAAGGCGCGTTCGAGCGTCACCTCGCCCGCCCGCAACCGTTTGCGCGCCCCCATGATTGGGGATCCTAGTCAAAGCCGGTAGAATCCGGCTTCACCGCAGCGTCTCCGCAGCCTGCCGGAGTTCCCGATGTCCGACACCCTCGAAACCGCCGCCGCGCTCTCTTCGCAGGATCTGATCGCCCTCGAAGAGCGCCACGGCGCCCACAACTACCACCCGCTCGAGATCGTCATCACGCGCGGCGAAGGCGTCTGGGTCTGGGACGTCGAGGGCGAGCGCTATCTGGATTTCCTCGCCGCCTACTCGGCGGTCAACCAGGGCCACTGTCATCCCCGGCTGGTGCGAGCGCTCACCGAGCAGGCGCAGCGTCTGACGCTCTGTTCGCGCGCCTTCCGCAACGACCAGCTCGGACGCCTCTGCCAGGAGGTCAGCGCGCTCACCGGCTTCGATCGCTTCCTGCCGATGAACAGTGGCGCCGAGGCCGTCGAGACCGCCATCAAGCTGGCGCGCAAGTGGGGTCAGAACGTGAAGGGCGTGCCGGCGGACCAGGCAGAGATTCTGGTCTTCGACAACAATTTCCACGGCCGCACGACGACGATTGTCGGCTTCTCCTCCAGCGAGCAGTATCGCGAAGGCTTCGGCCCGTTCGCAGGCGGCTACCGTCTGCTGCCGTTCGGCGATGCCGACGCGGTCGCGGCCGCGATGACCGAGCGCACGGTCGCGGTGCTGGTCGAGCCGATCCAGGGCGAGGCCGGCATTGTCCTGCCGCCCGAGGGCTACCTCCGCCGGCTGCGCGAGATCACCAGCCAGCACGGAGCGCTCCTGCTCGCCGACGAGATCCAGTCCGGGCTCGGCCGCACCGGAGCCCTCTTCGCCTTCCAGCACGACGGCATCCGCCCCGACCTTGTGACCGTCGGCAAGGCACTTTCCGGCGGTCTCTACCCGGTTTCTGGCATCCTCGCCGACAGCGCCCTCATGGACGTCTTCAAGCCCGGCGACCACGGCTCCACTTTCGGCGGCAATCCGCTCGGCGCGGCGGTGGCGCGCGAGGCGCTGAAGGTGCTGATCGAGGAACGGATGATCGAGAACTCGGCGAAGCTCGGCGCCTACGCTCTCGAACGGCTGCGGGCGATTCGTTCGCCGCACATCCGTGAAGTGCGCGGCCGCGGCCTGTGGATCGGCATCGAACTCGAGCCCGAGGCCGGCGGGGCCCGACGTTTCTGTGAGCAGCTTGCGGCCGAAGGCATCCTCTGCAAGGAGACGCACACCCACGTGATCCGCGTCTCTCCGCCGTTGGTCATCTCCCGGCAGGAGCTCGATTGGGCGCTGGAGCGGTTCGAAAAGGTACTGATGCGTCCATGAGATTCTCGAAGGCCTGAGCTTCGAGAGGACGGCTGAACAGAAAGCCCTGCATCTTGTCGCAGTAGAGCATCTCGAGGATGACCATCTGCTCCTCCTCCTCGACGCCCTCGGCGACGACCTCCATTCCGAGCCCGTGCGCGAGCTGAATCACCGCGCCGACGATTTTCGAGTCTTCGCGCCGGCGTCCGAGCTCGCGGATGAAGGACGAATCGAGCTTGACGGTGTCGATCGGCAGCTCGCGCAGGTAGGAGAGCGAGGAGTAGCCGATCCCGAAATCGTCCACCGCCACCCGCGTGCCGCGCCGGCGCAGGTCGGCGAGCGTCGAAACCGGACCGCCGGCGTGCAGCAGCGCCATCGTCTCGGTGATTTCGAGCTCCAGCGCCTCGGCGGGCAGGCCGGTCTCGCGCAGGATCTCGTCGATCCTGGCCGGCAGATCCGGATTCTCGAACGCTCGCGCGGTGAGGTTCACCGACACCAGGAGATCCTGCTGAAAGCGCTCCCGCCACACCTTGATCTGGCCGCATGCCTTGCGCAACACCCAATGGCTCAGCGCTTCGGAGAGCGCGGTGCTTTCGATCAAGGGCAGGAACTTGCCAGGCAGGATGAGTCCTCTTTCGGGATGCAGCCAGCGCACCAGCGCCTCGACGCCGACGATCTCGCCCGATCCGGCCCGGACGATCGGTTGGTAGTAGAGGACGAGGTGCTCCTCTTCGAGTCCGGCGCGTAGCGCGGTTTCGAGAACGAACCGCTCGCGGCTCCCGTCCAACATCTCGTCGTCGTAGACCGCGACCCCACCGCGCCCTGCCTCCTTGGCCCGGTACATCGCCGTGTCGGCCTTGCGCAGGAGAGCCGTAGGTTCGTCCCCATGGTCGGGAAAGAGCGTGATGCCGATCGAGGCGCCGGCGAAGAGCGAGAGCTCGCCCACCTCAAGCGGAAGCGCCAGGCGGTCGAGGAGCTTGCCGGCGATCGCGACGGCGTCCTCCGCCGACCGGATGCCCGGTAGCAGAAGGGTGAATTCGTCGCCGCCCTGCCTGCCGACCGTGTCCCCTTCGCGCACGCTGTGGCGTAGCCGCTCGGCGACGGCACCGAGAAGCAGGTCGCCGGTCTCGTGGCCATAAGTGTCGTTGATGCGCTTGAAGTTGTCCAGGTCGAGAAAGAAGAGCGCAGCGTGAAAATCCGTCCCGCCGCGGCGCGCGATCCACTGCTTCAGGCGGTCGAGAAAGAGCTTGCGGTTCGGGAGGCCGGTCAATCCGTCGTAGTAGGCGAGTTTTTCTATCTGGAGCGATGCTTCGACGAGCCGGAAGTGCTCCTCCTCGAGCAGCCAGACGACGGTCGCGATCCCCAGCACCGCGACCATCAGCAGGTCGAAAGGCACGATGGCAAAGCGCATTCCCCCGCTCGGCGAGCCGGCGCTCGTCCAGAACAGCGCCAGCTGTTCGACACCGTAGAGAAAGAACGCGATACAGACCAGGTGAGGGCCGGTCGCCGTGCTCTTCCTGTAGGCGCGCACCAGGAGCCCGGCCGCCAACAGGAAGGCTACGGCGACCACCAGCGCCCGGACGCTGACGCGCAAAAAGATGCGGCTCTCCGCGGCCTCCGGGGTGAAGGCATAGGCCAGAGTACTGACCAGCGCGAGACCCGCCAAGGCGCCGAAAATGGCGAGCGTGGCGCGGCGCGAGGGCGACTTGCCGCTGGCGAGCTCGGTGGCGCCCAGAATCAGCCAAGCCGCCTGGTAGTAGGCACCCAGCTGGGAGACAAAGGTCGCACAGAGCCGCACCGGCTCCGACGAAGCGGTCGTCGCCGCGAGTTGAAAAGCGATCATCGCCCCGAGCTGTCCGGCGCCGAGCGCGAACCAGGAGAGAGCCCAGTGGCGAAGGAACGCGTGCCTTCGGTTCCTGTGAAAGCGAAAGAGAAGGCTTGCGAGCAACGCCGCGAGCAGCGCCTGGGCGAGGAAAGCAGAGACCGTGACGACACCGATGTCGGTCATCGAGAGGATGGCTCGAACAGGATTCTAGCCGCATACGGCTCCCAAGCGACGGTCGGTCCCAGGAACCGCAGTTCCGGCCCGATCGGGCGCGAGCGGTATGACAAAATCTCGCGCATGTCGAGTTCTGAAGCGACGTCATCCTCAGCTTCCCGCAATCCGAAGATCTTCGTCCTCGACACCTCGGTCATCCTCTACGACGCAAACGCGATCTTCAACTTCAAGGAGCACGACGTAGCGATCCCGATCACCGTGCTCGAAGAGCTCGACCATTTCAAGAAGGGCGACACGGTCATCAACCTGCAGGCGCGGGAGTTCATCCGCCAGCTCGACAAGCTCACCAGCCACGACATGCTGAACAACTGGGTGCCGCTCGACGGCCCCGACCTCGGGCGGATTCGGGTGGTCGCGGCGGAGGATGCCTCGACCGACGCGCGGCTCATTTTCGGCGCGATGAAGAACGACCATCGGATCCTCAATACGGCCCTGGCGCTCAAGGAGCGTGAAGCCGGGCGCGACGTCATCCTGGTGTCCAAGGACATCAACCTGCGCGTCAAGGCGCGGGCTCTGAAGCTCCGCGCCGAGGAGTACGAGACGGTCCGGATCAAGGACGTCGACCACCTCTACAAAGGGAAGAGCGAGATCGAGGTCGAGGACGCGGCGCCGATTCAGAAATTCTACGAGTCCGGCGGGGTATCGCCGCAGGACGTCGGGATCGAAGTGCCGCTGCCGAATCACTATTTCATCCTGCGCAGCCCCTCGCACTCGGCGCTCGCCTGGTACAACCCCGTGTCGGGCCTCCTCGAACGCGTGCAGAAGATGCCCGCCTACGGCATCTCGCCGAGGAACGCGGAACAGACCTTCGCGCTCCACGCCATCATGAACCCTTCGGTGCCACTGGTCTCGGTCACCGGCAAGGCAGGCACCGGCAAGACCCTCCTCGCCCTGGCCGGAGCCCTCGAGCAGCGCAAGGCGTTCCGCCAGGTCTACCTGGCCCGCCCCCTGGTGCCGCTCTCGAACAAGGACATCGGTTACCTGCCCGGGGACATCAAGTCGAAGGTCAACCCCTACATGCAGCCGCTCTGGGACAATCTCAACATCATCAAGCATCAGTTCGACGAGCGCGACCGGGAGTTCAAGCGCATCGATGAGATGGTCGAGCAGGAGAAGCTTCACATCACGCCGCTCGCCTACATCCGCGGCCGCAGCTTCTCGAACATCATCTTCATCGTCGACGAGGCCCAGAACCTGACTCCGCACGAGGCGCGCACCATCATCACCCGCGCCGGCGAAGGAACGAAGATCATCTTCACCGGCGACATCTTCCAGATCGACACGCCCTACCTCGACGCGCAGTCGAACGGGCTGTCGTATCTCATCGACCGGATCAAGGGGCACAAGCTGTACGCCCATGTCTCGCTCGAGAAGGGCGAACGCAGCGAGCTCGCCAACCTGGCGAGCATGATGCTGTAGTCCGCCGAAACGGAATCGGGCCCGGCGGGCGCGCCATCGCGCGCTCCACCGGGCCCGTCCGAGTTCAGCCGTCCTGCGGGCAGCAGGCCCGCGATGGATCCCGCTACTTGACGATCAGCTTGCCCTTCATGCCACCGATGAAGTGGCCCGGGAAGGTGCAGATGTAGGTGTACTCTCCTGGCTCCTTCGGCGCATTGAAGATCACCTCAACCGTCTGTCCGCCCGACGCGAGTTTGGTCTGAGCGAGGATCGACGCGGCTTTCGCCTTCGGAATGTAGTTGTTGTCGCGCGCCATCGCCGCGTCCATGGCGAAGGCGTCGGTATTGGTGCCCTTGGCGAGCAGCACGAAGTTGTGCGACATCTCGGCAGGAGCCATCGCGCTTACGGCAGTGAGAGTCACCTTCAAGGCCTCGCCGGGCTTGGCCTGGATGCTCTTGATGTCGTACTGCATGT
>JBDSRU010000026.1:0-10679 GCA_039929145.1 Thermoanaerobaculia bacterium | reverse complement strand
TGGCGAGCTCTGGATCGGCACCGAGCAGGGGCTTTCCCATCTGCAACCCGACGGCCACTTCGCGACCCTCACCACCGCGGACGGTCTCTCAGGAGACTACGTCGTCAGCCTTTTCGAAGACCGGGCCGGGTCGATCTGGGCCGGTGCGATCGACGGACTCTCGCGGCTGAGCTTCGACGCCTCCGGACGGCTGAGCGGAATTCGCGTCTATCGCCAGGCGGAAGGTCTGACCCGGCAGCGCACCTACTCGATCGCCGAGGATGCCGCGGGGCGTCTCTTCGTCGCCCATGGCGAGGGCCTGTCCTATGGTGACGGCGAAAAATTCCAACCGGTCGGCGCCGACTCGGGGCTCGATACGGCGAGCGTGCGCACTCTCGGTCAGACCGCAAACGGCACTCTCTGGGCCGGCGGCTACGCGCGCCTGGCGCGGCTGGTCTCGGAGCCGGGCGTCGGGCCGCCGCACTTTTTTTCCTACGGGGAGGCAAGCGGTCTCGCCGATCACCTGGTGCTGACGATCTCCGACGACGGCCGGGGCAAGCTTCTGCTCGGCACCAACCACGGCATCCTGAGTTTCGACCCGGAGGCGCGCGGCGGGCTCGGCGCGGTGCAGGGGCGCTTCGACCGCGCTTCCGGAGCGATCGCGAGCGAGGTCTCGCACAGCAGCGCCTTCACCCGCGACGAGGCGGGACGATTCTGGTTCGGATTCAAGGGCGGGCTGACCGCATTCCCGGCCGATCTCAAGCCGCCACGCGAGCCCGAGGCCCCGCCGGTGCTCTTCGAACGCCTGGCGACGCGCAGCGGACTCGAGCTCCTGGCGCCGTTCTCCGGTCGCAGGCGCACCGACCAGCCGCAGCTCGGGCCGGGGCAGGTGGTGCTGTCGCACGCCGACTCGAGTCTGCGTGTCGACGTGCGCGCTCTGAGCCTGCGCGGCGAGGACGAAGTGCGGTATCAGTTCCAGCTCGTCGGATTCGAAGGCGACTGGTCCGAGCCCCAGACCGAGGCCTTCCGCGATTACACCAACCTCGATCCGAAGTCCTATTCGCTTCGCGTTCGCGCCGCGCTCGGCAACGGCGCCTGGAGCGCGGCGGTCGCGCTCGCGCTCGAGGTGCAGCCGGCCTGGTATCAGCGTCGCCTGGTCACCGTGCTTCTCGGCCTCGGCCTGCTCGCGGCGGTCTTCGCGCTGGCGAACTATCGCAGCCGGCGGATCCGGGTGCAGAATCGTGCCCTCGAACACGACGTCACCGAGCGCACAGACGATCTGGCCCGCTATGCGCGCGCCCTCGAGGAGCACGCCCACGCGCTCGATCGCGCCAACGAACGCATCCGGCTCGCCGATCGGCATCGCAGCGAGTTCCTGGCCAAGATGAGCCACGAGCTCCGGACTCCGCTCACCTCGGTCCTCGGTTTCGCGGCACTGCTCGCCGACGGGCTGGGTAGTGCGCTGGAGCCGCGGCACGCGCGTTACCTCGAGAACATCCGCGAGAGCGGAAATCAGCTGCTGCGCCTGATCAACAACCTGCTCGATCAGGCGAAGATCGAGGCCGGAAGAATGGACCTGCAGCTCGAAACCGCGAGCCTCGAATCGATCGTCGAGAGCGCGCTGTCGATGATGGAGGGTTACGGCTCTACCCGCGGCGTGCATCTCAAGGCGACCCTCGGCAATCGGGTTCCGGCGATCGTGGTGGATGTCGCCAAGCTCCGCCAGGCGATTCTCAACCTGCTCTCGAACGCGATCAAGTTCTCGGGCAAGGGGGGTGAGGTCGAAGTGCGGACGCGATTCGTCGCCGCGGAAGATTCCGCTCTGGACGGTGACGCCTACGAGATCGTCGTCGCCGATCAGGGTCCGGGGATCGAGCCTTCCGATCAGGAACGGATTTTCGAACCGTTCCGCCAGCTGGCGTCGCGCGGTGAAACCGTACCTGGCACCGGGCTCGGGCTATCGATTGCGCGTCAGTTCATCGCCCTGCTGGGCGGCGTGCTCGAGGTGGAGTCGGAGGTCGGAGAGGGGGCCGCCTTCCGGATCGTGCTGCCGGTCGACGCGACGTCACGCGCGCGGACGCTTCGGGAGCCGGCGCTCCCGCGCGATAGCGGGGTGCAGGATCGACCCCGTGTCGTGGTGCTCGAGCCTGACCGCGGTCGCTTCACTTCGGTGGCAGCCGATCTCGAGCGCCAGGGATTCCTGGCGGTGCGCGCACCCGACAGTGAAGAGTGCCGCCGGATGGTGCGCGAACTGCGCCCGGCAGTGGTGGCGGTCGATGTCTTTCCGGCGCGCCTCGAGGCCTGGGCAACGCTCCTCGCGCTCGAGCCCGATCTCACCCGGGCGGGGACGCCGCTGGTGCTCTTCGCCTTCGCTGCCGGCAGCGGACGCGGCGTCGCGGCGAGCTTCGAACGCATGCTGCGCGCGCCGGCCTCGGGCGGAGAGCTCATAGCTGCGCTGCGACTCGGAGCGGGCTCGCGGGCGCCCGCCGCCAGGCGCGGCGCCGCCGGTTCGCGTCCGGTCTGGATCGCTGCCGGCGAGCGCAATGCGCCGCCCGAGCTCGATGGCGAGCTCGCCCACGCCGGTTTTCCTCCGGAGCGCCCGGCGATGCAGAGCCGCGGACAGGCCCAGGCGGCCGGCGGCGAACTGGGCGCGGTGCTCGTCGACCTGGCAGACCGCACGGCCGGCGGCTTCGAGCTCGCGGTGGAACTTCAGGCAGGCCGCGATGCCGGCATGGCCTGGATCGCGCTGGTGCCTGACGAGCTGACCTCGAGCGAACGCAAGCGGTTGGTCGACTACGTAGAGAGCGCCACCGGTTCGGCCGGAGCGGCGGTCGCGGCGGCGGCGATTCGCGTCACCGAAGGTCCGCAAGAAACCGAACGCCCGCCCCGCCGCGATACCGGCGATCCGAGGTAGAGCGCGAGGAAGAAGCCAACGAGGCCGGCCTCGCCGATCTGGTTGGCGAGCGGAGGCGGAAAGATTCCCTGGATCGGGTCCCCGGACATGGCGCGATTCTCGCACGGTGAAACCGTATGATGACGAGCATGACGCGAGCGCGACGGTCTCTGGCCGCTCGGAGCGTGTGGCGAGGGTCGCTTCTGCCGGGAGCGCTGCTGCTCCTGGGCGCGCTGCTGCTACCTGCCGCAGGGACGGCGGAGGAGACGCTCCGCTACCGCTGGAAGGTCGAGGGGTTCTTCGGCGCCCTGGCCGGACTTTTCTTTCCCAGTCATGGCGACGCCAGCCTGATCGAGACGACGCTCGCCAGTGGAAATCTGCAAAGCTCTCTGCTCATCACCTCGGATGAGGTCAAGGAACCGAGCTATTTTCGTTACGAGGCCGAGATCGACGCCGCCAACGGACGGACCGTCGAGGCGCGCTCGAGCCAGCTCTGGCAGGGCAAGCGCAAGGACAAGGCCAGCCCGATCGCGGACGCGGCAACAGTTGACGTCGCCTCGGCGATCCACCTCCTGCGCCGCACGCTCCCCGACAAGCCCCAGGAGATGGAGATCTGGTCCGACGGCAAGCTCTACCCGGTGCTGGTCAAGCCGGTCGGCCCCGAGACGCGCAAACTTGGTGGCCGTGCCGTGCCCACCCTGCACTACATGATCCGACCGGTGACCAAGCCCGAGCGCCGGGTCTGGAAGGGCGAACTCGATCTCTGGTTCGCCCGCGATCCGCAGGCGACACCGGTCGAGATGCTGGTCGCACGCTCGCCGGCGCGACTTCGCCTGGAGCTCGTGCAGAAACCCTAGTCCGATAGCCGCCGGCCCGAGGAGAGTCCGATGTGGAATCGCAGAGAGCTGATGCAAGGTTCGACCGCCGCGCTCGCCGGGTTCGCCCTGTCTTCCCGGCTTCTGGCCGAAGGCGCCGCGCAGGACGCGGTGAGCGCAACCCCCCCTGTTTCCGGTAACAAGGCTGCACCGCAGGCCGGAGCGTTCTCGCTGCCGCCCCTGCCCTATGCCTATGACGCGCTCGAGCCGGCGATCGATGCCGAGACGATGCGTCTGCACCACGACAAGCACCACGCCGCCTATGTCAGCAAGCTGAACGAGGCGGTCGCGGCTGCGCCGGAGCTCGCCGGCAAGAGCGTCGAGGAGTTGCTGCGCGATCTCTCGCGGGTGCCCGAGGCGGTGCGCACCGCGGTGCGCAATCAGGGTGGGGGGCACTCCAACCACACGCTCTTCTGGAGCTCGATGCGCCCCGCCGCTGCCGCCGCTACTGCGCCAGGTGCGCCGCAGGGGCGGCTGGCCGCAGCAGTGCAGGCGCAGTTCCTGTCGATCGATGGCCTGCGCGAGCAACTGGCCAAGGCCGCCGGAGCGGTCTTCGGCAGCGGCTGGGCCTGGCTCAGTCTCGACGCTGGCAAGAAGCTCGCCGTCGGGTCGTTGCCGAACCAGGACTCGCCGCTCTCCTCGGGCCAGACGCCGCTGCTCGGCCTCGACGTCTGGGAGCACGCCTACTACCTCAAGTACCAGAATCGGCGCGCCGACTACGTGCAGGCCTTGTTCTCGGTCGTCGATTGGGCGGAGGTCGGGCGGCGCTACGACTCGGCCGTCGGGCCAGCCTGACGTAGCCCCCTCGGGCGCCCTCACGCCTCATCCGGTTTTCGCTCCGCCGCGTACCACTAGCAGAAGGGGAGTTCCGGGAGATCGTGAGAAGATGCGCCTGACGCCGACAGCAGTCCCGCTTTCACCCATGGCCCAAGGGCGGCACCGGGACGAGTGGCGCTCTCAACGAATGTCCACCCAAGCCTCCGATCTCGATCTGCTGCAGCGCGTCGCCGTCGCGGATCGAGAGGCGTTTCGTCAGTTCTACGATCGCCACTCGCCGCAGGTCCTGGCCTACGTGCGATCGCTGGGGCGCAGCCGCGACGCCTCCGAAGATGTCGTCCAGGAGGTCTTTCTGGCGGTCTGGAGGAAGGCCGGCACCTACCGGCCGGAGCGCGGCGATATCGCCGGTTGGCTCTACACCATGACCCGCAACAAGGTCGTCGACCTCTGGCGGAAGCTCCCGACCGGCTCCGACCAGAGTTCCGAGGAGTCGCTGGCCGCGCTTTCCGAGCGACCGGAGGCCGAGAGCCGCGTGGTCTCGATCAGCCTTCGCAAGGCGATGGCGGATCTCAAGCTCGAGCAGCGCCAGGCGCTCGAGCTCGCCTACTTCGGCGGCTTGACCTACGAAGAGACCGCCGAGCGCCTCAAGCTGCCGGTGGGAACGCTGAAATCGAGAATTCGTGCCGGCCTCGCCCTGATGCGCGGCGTGTTGGCACAAAGCGGCTCGCCGAGCCTCTAGGACAACGAGCATGAGCCGAGAATGCACCCATCCGCAAGACGAGACGCTCCTGGATCTGGCTTCGAGCCAGCTGGATCGTCCCCACCAGCTGGTCCTCGAGGTCCATCTCGAGCACTGTTCAGCTTGCCGGAAGCGAGTCGGAGAGCTTGCGGCACCCGGCGGCTGGTGGCTCGAGCAACTCCCTTCGGAGGCGCCCTCGCAGACTCTCTGGGAGCGCCTCGAACGCGATATCGCCGCGCCGCCTCCGGCCGATACGTTCGCCGCCCACCTGCCGCTTTCGCCCGCGCTGCGCCAGGAGCTCGCCGGCCTGCCGAAGCCGCGCTGGTGGTCGTTCTTCCTGAACGGCGGCCGGGTCGCGGTGCTGCTCGAAGACGCCGCCACGAAGTCGTTGCTCTGCCTGGGCGAGATGCCTGGCGGACGGCGTTTTCCGCGTCACGAACATCTCGGATTCGAACAGGCGACGGTGCTCTCGGGCGGCTACACCGACGAGCGCGGCGAGTTCGTCGCCGGCGACTATCAGTCCTACGAGCCTGGATCGGTTCACGGTCCCGACACCCTCGACGGCGACCCCTGCTGGACGCTCTTCAGGCTCGAAGGCAAAGTGCGTTTTCGCGGCTGGCGCGGCGGAATTCAACGGCTCTTCGGCTAGCTCGAAGCGCCAGGGCGACCTGCCTCATCCCGGCCGGCCTTTGCTAAACTGCAGGGCCCGATGAAGATCCGACGTGCCGCCAAGTACGGTTTCTGCGCCGGCGTCAGGATCGCCGACAAGAAGGTCAAGAAGTTCGCCCGCGAGGGCAATCGCGGTTCGATCCTCGGACAGGTCGTGCACAACGAGCGCGTGGTGGACGAAATGGCCCAGCTGGGCGTCGGCACCGTGCAGCATTTCGAAGAGGCCGAGGCGGGCGCGATCATCTTCTCTGCCCACGGCGTTCCGCCCTCGTTTCACGAGCGCGCCAAAGAACGCGGGCTGAAGATCCTCGATACGACCTGCCCGTTCGTCTACGACATCCACGACGAAGCGAGCGTGGCGCTCGCCGAGGGTGCCCATCTGGTGTTCATCGGCGATCCGAACCATCGCGAGGTAGCCGGCTACACGCGGGATCTCGATCCGCTTCGCTTTCACATCCTGATGACCGTCGAAGAGGCCCGGGCGATCGACTGGGCGCGCTATTCGAAGGTCAAGATCTTCTACCAGACGACATTGAACGCCGACGACTTCGAGGAGCTGGCGCGCTACGTCGAGTCTCAGGTCGCGGCGACGCGCGCCGACACCATCTGCTACGCCACCAAGGAGAATCAGGAGGCAGCGCATGAGCTCGGACGCGATCCGGAGATCGGTCTGATCCTGGTGATCGGTGGCAAGCGCAGCGCCAACACCCGGCACCTGTGGGAGATCTGCGCGCGCTCGAAGCCTTCCCAGCTGATCCAGGGGGCGGACGACATCGATCCGGCCTGGTTCGTGGGCGTCACTGCGGTCGGCATTACCGCCGGAGCGTCGACGCCGGACTACGTCGTCGACGAAGTCGAAGCGGCGATCCTGCGCCTCACTCCGGGCGGCGACGCCGTGGGCGCGCCCATTTGAGCGGCCGCGACCTTTGAGCGATCCGCTCGTCCGGCTGCGCTCCGCGGTGCGCGGGCGCGGGGCGCGCATCGTCCTTCCCGAGGACGGCGACCCGCGCATCCGGGGCGCGGCGGAAGAGGCCCGACGGCTCGATCTGTGCCGGCCGGTATGGCTCGATGAGGTGCCGGCGGGCGAGCTCGCTGCCGCGCGTGACCATCTCGAGGCACGCCTCGTCCGTCGCGGTCTGCCACTGGAGGAGCGCGTGCGACGGCTCGGCGACCGCCTGCACGTGGCCTGCGCCCTGGTCGGCTGCGGTGCCGCCGACGGCGCTGTCATGGGCGCCGAGGCGACGACTGCCGCGACCCTGCGCGCCGCGCTCGCCGCGGTCGGCCCCGCCTCCGGCGTCGGGCTGGTCTCGTCCTGTTTCCTGATGACGCTGCCCGACGGCCGTTCGCTGGTCTACGCCGACTGCGCAGTTGTGCCCGAGCCTTCGGCGGAGGAGCTCGCCGACATCGCGGTGGCCGCGGCCGCGAGCTGCCGCCTGCTGCTCGGCGAGGAGCCGCGCGTCGCGCTGCTTTCGTTCTCGACCCATGGCAGCGCTCGTCATCCGAAGGTCGACAAGGTTGCCGCGGCTGCGGAGATTCTCGGCCGTAGGGGAGTCGACTTCGCCTTCGAAGGCGAGCTCCAGGCGGACGCCGCGCTGATTCCGGAGGTGGCGGCGAAGAAATCGCGCTCCTCGACGACGCCAGGTCTCGAGGGGCGAGCCAACGTCCTCGTCTTTCCCGACCTCGATGCCGGCAACATCGGTTACAAGCTCACCGAGAGGCTCGCCGGGGCACGCGCCCTCGGGCCGCTCTTGCAGGGTTTCGCCCGACCGGTGCACGATCTCTCCCGCGGTTGTTCGGTCGCGGACGTGGTCGACGTCATGACCGTCACCGCCGCGGCCGCGCTGTCCGCGCCAGCCGATGCGGGGCGCGAAAGGAGCCTTCAGTGAAAGTACTCGTGGTGGGCGGCGGAGGCCGCGAGCATGCCCTGTGCTGGAAGTTGCGGCAGAGCCCGCTGATCACCGAGCTCTTTTGCGCGCCCGGCAATCCGGGTATCGCCGCGGTCGCTGACTGTGTCGCGATCGCCGCCGAGGAGATTCACTCGCTGGCCGATTTTGCCCAGGAGGCCGGCGTCGATCTGACGATCGTCGGACCCGAGCTGCCGCTGACGCTCGGCATCGTCGATGAGTTTCAGGCCCGGGGCCTGCGCATCTTCGGCCCCAAGCGTCACGCCGCCGAGCTCGAGGGCTCGAAAGTTTTTGCCAAGGAGTTCCTGCGCCGGCACGAGATTCCGACGGCGGATTTCGAGATCGCGCACGATCGCGCCCAGGCCACCGCCGCTGCGGCGCGCTACGGTTTCCCGGTGGTCCTCAAGGCGGACGGCCTGGCGGCCGGAAAAGGAGTCGTCGTCGCCGTCGACGCCGCCGAGCTCGAAGGGGCGCTCGTGGCCCTGTTCGACGAACGGCGGTTCGCGGCGGCCGCCGACCGCGTCGTGGTCGAGGAGTTCCTGGCCGGCGAGGAGGTCTCCTTCATCGCCCTGTCGGACGGCGAGCGCATCCTGCCATTCGCAACTGCGCGCGATCACAAGCGGCTGCTCGACGGCGACCGCGGGCCCAACACTGGCGGCATGGGAGCCTTCAGTCCGTCGGGTCTGCTGACGTCCGAAGTGGCCGCGAAAGTTCTCGAGGACGTGATGCACCGGACGATCCGAGGCATGGCCTCCGAAGGCCGGCCGTTCGTCGGTGTCCTCTATGCCGGGCTGATGCTGACCGCCGATGGCCCCAAAGTGCTCGAGTTCAACGCCCGTTTCGGCGATCCGGAAGCGCAAGCCCTCTTCCTCCGCCTCGAGGACGACCTGTTGCCGATCCTCGCTGCCGGCGCAGCTGGCAACTTTGGCGTCTCACGGCTGCATTTCCGCAAGGAAGCCGCAGCGGTGATCATCCTGGCGAGCGCCGGCTATCCGGAAAAGCCGGTGCGGGGAGAGCCGATTACCGGCGTCGAGAGTGCCGCCGCCTTGCCCAATGTCGAGATCTTCCACTCCGGCACCGCCCTGGTCGACGGCGTCCTGGTCTCGGCTGGTGGTCGCGTGCTGTCGGCCGGCGCGACCGGCGCGACTCTCGCGGAAGCGCTCAAGAGCGCCTACGCTGCGGCCTATGAGATTCAGTGGCCGTCGAAGATCCTGCGCAAGGATATCGGGCGGCGCGCTCTCGAGCAGGGCACGCTCAGCGGCGAGAGCGGCTTCTTTCGCCTGCCTCAACTCACCGACTCCTAGAAAGCTCCGGGCCACCGCCCATGCTGGTGCCGGCGAGCGGCGAATCACGTTGACAGCCCTTGGGGGGGGTGCCATCATGGCCGGAGTTTCGTGTTCGTGTGCCCGCCGGACGCCTCTGGGGGCGTTGGATCAGCCTTCCTCGCCGCTTCTGGCGTGCTTCTCTGGTATTGATCGTGCAGAACGGGTGAGCTAGCCATGTCCGGTTGCGGCGGTTGCTCGTACAAGGGAATGTCGACGGCGGTCGAGACCGCCTATGTCGGCGTGCGCTTCGCCGAAGAGACCAACCTCACCCTGTGCGGCACCGGCGGAGAGCTTCTGGGGAGGGGCGCCGGGGTCATCGTCGAAGTCGAGGGCGAACCCTCCTACGGGCGCGTCGAACAGTCCCCGATGCCGGTGTTCAAGCCGTGCCAGAAAGCTTCGGCCAAGATGATCCTGCGGCCGGCGACCAGCGAGGACACGCAGGCTTTCGAAACCAAACTCGAGCGCGAGCGGACGGCAAAGCTGTTCTGTCTCGAGCGGGTCCGGGCCCTCAAGCTCGAGATGAAAATCTCGAAAGTCGACTTCGCGCTTTCGGGAAAGAAGGCGACGCTGCACTTCACTGCTGAACACCGGATCGATTTCCGCCAACTCGTGCGCGACCTCTCGCAGCGCTTCGCCGCCAGGATCCAGATGGTGCAGGTCGGCTCGCGCGATGAAGCGGCGCTGCTCGGCGGCGTCGGCGTCTGTGGCCAGACCCTGTGCTGCTCGACCTGGCTCAAGGACTTCCGTCCGATCTCGATCCAGATGGCCAAGCGGCAGAATCTCTCGCTCAATCCGTCGAAGATCTCCGGTCAGTGCGGGCGGCTGCTCTGCTGCCTCGCCTACGAAGATGACCAATACAAGGGTGGCAAGCGTCCGAAGGACGCGCCACCGCAGACGGCAGCCGTATGAGCCAGCGCAAACTGATTCGACCCGACATCTCCGACAAGCGTGGCTCGGAGCCGCGCGCCGTGACCCGGCGCAAGCTCTCGCCGCCCGAGCAGACCAACGCCGAGGAGTTCTATTACCTGAAGCAAATGTCGGCGCGCACGCCGATGGTCGTCGTGCTGACCAACGACGAGGAGCTGCGCGGCTGGATCGAGTGGTACGACAAGGGCGCGATCAAGCTCAATCGCAGCGCCGGTCCGAACCTGCTCATCCCGAAGCACAACATCCGCTACCTCTTCAAGGAGGAAGAGCTGCGCCGCACCCGGCGGCGAACCGCCGAGGCGTCGGAATCCGGCTCTCCGCCCGGCAAGCGCGGGCCGATTCCCGACGACGCCGGGCCGTCCGAACCCGAGACCGAGTCCGAAAGCGCCGAGTAGCGCCGGGCCTCTGTGTAGGGCTATTGAGAAGCGGGCCCGTTAAGGCGTAAAATAAGCACAATTAAACCGTCGTCGGAGGCGCGAACGATGAGCAATTACCGTTTCCTCGCCTTGCAGGCTTTCCTTGATCGACTCGCAATCGCAGTGGACGTCTCAACGCTCGAAGGGCGCAAGTCCATTCAAAAGGCAGTGTATT
>JBDSRU010000025.1:0-3546 GCA_039929145.1 Thermoanaerobaculia bacterium | reverse complement strand
TCGTCGATCTTGCCGGCGGTGCAGCTGCCGCCGTAGGCGATGTCGATCTTGACCTCGCCGATGTCGGCGACCTTGGCACCGTTGGTCGGATCGGAGGCGATACCGCGGTCGGGGTCGCCCGGGTCGGCGACCATCGGCTCGAGCGCCGCGAGGTCGATGACGTGAATGCCCCCGGCGTAGACCGCATCGGCGTCGGGCTCGACCGTCCGGGAGCGCAGGCGCGGAATGTCGGTGCCGGGGCGCCAGCGGGAGATCCAGCGGTAGGTCTCCTCGTCGGCCGAGACGATGCCGCTCCTCGCCGTGCACTCGGTTGCCATGTTGGCGAGCGTCGCGCGCTCGTCCATCGACAAGGTCGAGACGCCCGGACCGGTGAACTCCATGACCCGGTTGAGCGTCGCCTCGGGCCGCGCGTAGGCGAGCAGGATGTGCAGCATCAGGTCCTTGGCGGTGACGTTCGATCGCAGGCGGCCGAGGAGCTCGAAGCGGATCGATTCCGGCACCTCGACCTGGGTGAAGCCCGAGTGGATGAGCGCCGCATACTCGGTCGCTCCGACGCCCCAGGTGAGGGCATTGTTCGCCCCGCCCATGCAGGTGTGCGAATCGGTCGCCTGAATGAAGTCACCGGGCTCGACCATGTGGGTGCGCGCGAGCTCGTGGCAGATGCCGGGTGAGACACCGTCGGTGGAGGAGAAATCTCGCACCCCAGTATGGCGCTGAAACTGGCGCTGCATCTCGCGCAGGATCTCGATCTTGGGCAGGTGCGGCCGCATGCGCGCGACCTCATCGGCGTAGATCAGGTGATCCTCGAAGACCGCGAAGCGCTCGGGATCCTGGATCGCATAGTCCTCGCCGTACTCCTCCACCAGGAAGGCGTGCACCTGGGCGGTGGTGAACTCGTGGGTGTAGCCGCCGTCGACCGTCACCACGACCGCGTCGCCTGGCTGGACGTAAACCGCCGTTCCCTTCTTTGCGCCGACGACGTGCAGCGCCAGAACCTTCTCCGCCATGGTCATGGGGCGGCGCGTCGTCGCCACGGGCGGCGGCTGCACGACTCCCCCGGCGAGCGCTTTCGAGTAGAGGAAGAGCCCCCCCCATTCGATGATCTGGCGGGTGATCGGGTCGTGGCCCTCGGTGAACTCGGCGAGCTCCACGCCGGAGCCCGCCTGCAGACGAGAGAGGAGGTCATATCCGCCCATCAGTGTGCCGAGATTGAGATTGTTGCGGGCGTGGATCGGGGCGAACGAGGCGGCGATGGCGATCCGGATGCCGGCGTACTTCTCGCACTGCGCGGCGGTCTCGCGCGAGCTTCCGGTGCCCTTGCGCAGACCCGAGACGATGACCTCGAAGCCGCCGTTGGCGAGCGCATCGCGCTCGAAGAGCCGCTGGCCGTCGACGATCAGCCCGGCGTAGGCCTCGCGCGCGATCTCCTCGGGTTGCCAGTTGAAGCAGACCCAGGCGGGGGTCATGACATCGGTATTGATGTCGTCGAGGAGGTCCGCCGGATCGACGTCGGCCATCTGCATGTCGAGCTCGCCGGCCAACTGGCGGCGGATGAGGTCGGCGTCCTTGGTCAAGAAGAGGACCCGCTTGCCGGGGGTGAGACGGACGATCGGCTCCGGTTTCATGACCGTGATTCTACCCCTCTCATCGATGCCTCCAAGCCAGCATCGTCCCGCAGGGGCGCTCGGGCGCTCGGCAATCCAGGGTGGGCGACCACGCTTCAAATAGGAGCCCGCGCTGGATTCCCGAGTGCCGGAGTGCCCCCCCACCCTTGCCTCCCTTCGAAAGGGCTACACTGCCGAAGTGAAGCCCGAGGAAACGGCTGCCCCGCGCATCAGCCTGATCATTCCCGCCTTTAATGAGGAAGAGCTGCTGCCGCGCCTGCTCGACTCTGTGGACGCAGCCCGCGCGGCCTTCGACGGCAAGGTCGAAGTGATCGTCGCGGACAACCTTTCGACGGACGCCACGGCGGAGCTCGCAAGGCGCCGCGGATGCCGGGTCGTCGTGGTCGAGCCGAGGTCGATCGCCTGCGTCCGCAACGGTGGCGCCGCGGCCGCCCAAGGCGAAATCCTCGCCTTCACCGACGCGGACGGAAGGATCCACCGGCGGACTTTCGAGGTGATCGACGCCGCGATCGCCTCGGGACGGATCGTCGCCGGTGCGACCGGCGGCCGATTCGAGCGCTGGTCGCTCGGACTTGCGGTGACCTTCGCAGCATTCGCCCCGATCGCCGTTGCCACCGGCTTCGACACCGGCGTGGTCTTTTGCCAACGTGCGGACTTCGCGGCCGTCGGGGGCTACGACGAGAGCCGGCTGTTCGCCGAAGACGTCGCCTTCCTCCTGGCACTGCGCCGGCACGGCAAGACGACCGGACGCCGCCTCTCTCGACCCCGGGGGGCGCGCACCGTCATCTCGACCCGCAAGTTCGACCGCTGGGGGGACTGGCACTTCTTCACCCGCATGCCGGCGGTTGGCTGGCGGCTGCTGAAAGACCCCAAGGCTGCCACCGACTTCGCCCGCCAGTACTGGTACCGTCCAGAGCGCTGAGGCGCGGGTTCAGCGCCGACCGGCGATCGGCCATCGCACGACCAGCCGCGCGCCTCCGAGAGCGCTTTCCGGCGCGAGAGCAATCGTGCCGCCGTGGCGCTCGACGATCGCGCGGGCAATTCCGAGCCCCAGGCCGAGGTGGGCTCGAGCGGCTTCCTGCGGACGCCAGCTGAAGAAGCGCTCGAAGATGCGAGCCCGATGCTCCGCGGGTACGCCGGGCCCGGAGTCGTCGACGGTGAGCACGCAGTGACCCGCCTCCACCTCGAGCGCCAGACGCACGACGCCTCCCACCGGGGTGAACGAGACCGCGTTCTCCAGCAGGTTTTCGATCACCCGCGCCGCGCTCTCTTCGCCGATCGAGACCAACACCGGCCCCGCAAGCTGAACCTCGAGCGCAACGCCCACGGGCGCGCGCTCGCGCCAGCCGCCGGCGACCCGCTCTGCCAGCACGTCGAGACGCAATGCAGATGGAGGGGAACCGGCATCGCGGCCGGCGTCGAGACGGGCGACCTCCTGCAGCGAGCCGACGACGGCGTCGATCCGGCCGACCTCGTTGGCGATCAGCCCGGTCAGCTGGCGGATCTCGCCCTGATCCTTCGATTCGCGCAGCAGCTCAGCGGCCGAACGCATCGCGGCGAGGGGATTCTTGACCTCATGCGCCACGTCCGAGGCAAAAGCCTCGAGCTCGTCGAGGCGGCGTTCGAGGCGCTCGTCGAGACCTCCCAGGGCGCGTGCCAGGTCGCCAATCTCGTCGGGACGGGCGGCACCGGGGAATGCGGCGCCACGACTGCGGGAACGCGCCAGCACTTCGTCGGCGGCATCGCGCAGGCGGCCGAGCGGACGCACGAGTCCTCGGGCGAGAACGAAGACCACGAGTCCCGCGGCGAAGATCGAGAGCAGGACGATCCGGAAAAGATCGACTCGAATCCGGTCGAGCGCCGCGAGCACCGACTCGGTCGTCCGGGAGACCGCGACCGCGCCGCACACCGCTCCGGCGCC
>JBDSRU010000024.1:0-3539 GCA_039929145.1 Thermoanaerobaculia bacterium | reverse complement strand
GGGGGCTCTGGGAGCTGACCAATCCGACCTGCGAAGCGGTCGATCCCTGGGAGCGCGACCGCAGCGGGCGAATCGTACCGATCTACTCGCGGCTGGCCGGAATGCCTTCGGGTCTCTTCAGTCGGCTGCTCGAACAGGCCCTGCCCGCGCTCGACGCTCCGGACGCCGCCGATCTCCTCCCACCAGAGCTCTTGAAGCGCTACGCGCTCCCCGTCCTGCCGGTGGCGCTGCGGGAGCTGCACCGGCCCCCGGCCGACACCGACGTTGAAGCGCTGAACCGCGGCGAAAGCGGTGCCCACTCGCGGCTCGCCTACGGCGAGCTCCTCGAGTTCCAGCTCCAGCTCGCACGCCGCCGCGCCGTCGAGACGGCGGTGGAGAAGCGACATCGCTATCGTATCGACGACAAGTCGCGCAGCGCCGCGCGCGCCATGCTGCCGTTCGCGCTCACCGGTGCACAGAAGCGTGTCGTGAAGGAGATCGTCGATGACCTGAAGCGCCCGCAGCCGATGCTCCGCCTGCTGCAGGGCGACGTCGGCAGCGGCAAGACGATCGTCGCTGCGATCTGCCTCCTGCTCGCCGCCGAGAGCGGGTTGCAGGCCGCCTTCATGGCGCCGACCGAGCTCCTGGCCGAACAGCACTTCGCCAACCTCCGGCGTCTGCTGGGCGAGCGTTGCCGCATCGAGCTGGTGAGCGCCTCGGGTTCTTCGGCGGCGATCCGGCGCGCTCTCGCCGACGGTGCGGTGCAGATCGCAGTCGGAACGCACGCCCTCATCCAGCGCGGCATCTCCTTCCGGCGCCTCGGCCTCGCGATCATCGACGAACAGCACCGCTTCGGCGTCGAGCAGCGTAAGGTACTGCAGTCGAAAGGCGATCAGCCCGACATTCTGGTGATGACGGCGACCCCTATCCCGCGCACGCTCACCCTGACGCTGTACGGCGATCTTGAAGTCTCCCAGATCGACGAGATGCCGCCCGGGCGCGGGGCGCTGATCACCGAGGTCCTGCCTGGCAGCGAGCGCAAGGAGGCCTATCGCCGCTTGCGCGCCGAGCTGGGAGCCGGAGCCCAGGGGTATGTCGTCTTTCCCTTGATCGAAGAGAGCGACGAGATTCCGGCGGCTTCCCTCGAGGCCCTGGGCGCCAAGGTGCGCGACTACCTGTCCGACTTTCCGAGCGCCGTCCTGCATGGAAAGATACCGCCGGTGGAGCGCGAGCGAATCATGCAGGAGTTCGCCGCGGGGAAGATCAAGGTGTTGGTCGCGACGACGGTCATCGAAGTCGGCGTCGACGTGCCCAACGCGACCTGGATGATCGTCGAGAGCGCCGAACGCTTCGGACTGGCGCAGCTTCATCAGTTGCGGGGCCGGGTCGGACGGGGGAGCGGTGCGTCGCGCTGCCTGGCGATCCACGGTCGGCTGTCCGAGGAAGGGACGAAGCGCCTGGAAGTTTTCGCTTCGACCCGCGACGGTTTCGCCATCGCCGAAGCTGACCTCGCGATCCGTGGCCCGGGCGATCTCCTCGGTACCCGCCAGGCCGGGCTTCCGCGCTTCCGCGTCGCTGATCTCGCCACCCATCTCGCCTGGATCGAGCGTGCCCGCCAGGATGCGCGCGAGATCGTGGCGCGCTTCGACGCCCCTGAATTCGCCCGCCTGCGCGCCCGTGTCGAGGCGCGCGCCGCGCGTCTCGGCGACCAGTTGGCGGGCGGCTAGGGAGCGCGGGCCGTGCGCGTTCTGCTGGTCGCCAACACTCTGCCGCCGCACGACCTCTCCGGAGTCGGCGAGCAGGTGCTTCAGCTCGCCGCGGGGCTTCGCGCGCGGGGCCATGAAGTCGAGGTTCTCGGGCGGGGCGGCTACGGGGCGCGCGGCCACAAAGTCCTTTTTCCCCTGGCGATCGTCCGCCCGGCGTTGCGCCGGATCGCCATCTTCCGGCCCGACGTCGTGCAGTTGCACGAATCCGACGGCGGAGTGCTCGCGGCGTGGCTGGGGCGCCGGCACGTCCGCCCGCTGCTGGTCGCCTCGCTGCAGGTGAGCTACGTCGAGGAGCGCCGTGCGGTGCGGCCGCTCCGAGCCGGCGATGAGATCCTCGGCGTGCCGTCGGCGGTCGAGATCCGCTTTCGCCGCTTCAAGGCGCCGCTGCAGATCCTGCTCGGGCGCTGGACCGCGCGTTGCGCCGACCTGGTGGTCGCGCCGAGCGCAACGACCGCGGCCGAGCTCGTCCGCGATTACGGCGCGACCACGACCGCCGTGTTGCCGAATGCTGCCGGCGGAATTCCGGCGGAGCCCCTGCCGGTCTCCGAAATCGAGGAGGGCGACGGGTCTGGATTGCTCTTCGTTGGACGGCTTCGTCTGCGCAAGGGCGTCGAGGTGCTCCTGCGCGCGCTCTCCTATCTGCGCGCGCAGGGGCGGGTACCGAGATTGCGGGTCGTCGGCGACGGCGAGCACCGTGGAGCGATCGAATCTGCCGCGAAGCGCTTCGGGGTCCGCGATCAGGTCGATTTCCTCGGACGCCGCGGCGCTGGAGAGATTCGCTGGCTGCTCGAGCGCTCGGCGGCGCTGGTGGTGCCTTCGATCTACGAAGGAATGCCGCTCGTCATCCTCGAGGCGATGCTCGCCGGCACGCCGGTCGTCGCGAGCAGGGTGAGCGGGATCCCTGAGGTCGTGCTCGATCCGGACACCGGTTGGCTGGTGCCCGCCGAGGATCCGGTCGAACTCGCGCGGGCGCTCGCGCAGGTCCTCGCCGATCCGGAAAGTGCGCGGCTGCGAGGTGAGCGCGGGCGGCAGCGCCTCGAAGAACGCTATCGTCCTGAAACGGTGGCCGCGCTCTGGGAGTCGATCGTCGGCGAAGCGCTGATGAAACACAGTACTTCGAGCCCGTGGAGCCAGGAGGACAGATGGAGCCAGCGATGAACCGATTCGCCAGGATCATGCAGTTTCTCGGGTGGACGGGAAGCGCGCTCCTCGCCGCGGTGTGGGCTCAGGGTTTCCGCGTCCAGGACGGCGTGCCGGAGCTCGCGCGCCACTCGACGCTGGCGCTTGTCGCCGCGCTGCTCTGCGTGCTGCCTCGATTCTGGACGATCGCCTACCTCTATCTTGCCGCACGTGGACGGGCGCGAATCCACGACAAACAGGGGAGCGGAGATGCCGCCGGGCGGAAGGCGGCGCGGGTTCGCCGTCAGGCGCTCGCCGCCTCGGCGCTCGCGCTCGTCGGACTCTCGGGCTCGTTTGCCCTCGCAGGCGCGCTTCTCCTGCGACACACGAGCCCGATCTCGCATGCGGCCGCGGGAGCCCTGGCCGTCGCTCTTCAGGTCGTCGCGCTCGTTCTTGAGCGCCGCGCGCTGCGGGTCGATTCCGAGGAGATGCGCGATCTCCTGCCCGCCCCCGGAAACCCTGTTCCCAACGCTTCCTGAACCGACTTTCGGGCAGTTTCATCGGCGGGCCAGCTGGTATACTGCCCGCCTTTCGTCCCGATCCGTCTCCCCGGTTGTACAGCTTGAGGAAGCGGCGCCGGCGAAGCGCAGCCGGAACCTCTAGGAGCCTCTTTGT
>JBDSRU010000023.1:0-13863 GCA_039929145.1 Thermoanaerobaculia bacterium | reverse complement strand
CAGGAAAGGCTGGGAGGAACGACAGCCTAGTTCGCGCTGTCGGTCCACTCGCCGGTGTTGCCGCCTTCGAAGCCATCGCAGAAGACGTAGTCGTTCTGCAGCCGGATGAGGGCGAAGTCGGCCTCGTGGAGCGCGTCGAAGGCGTAGCCGGCAACCACCGGCCGGCCTCCCTCGAGGGCGATCGCGAAGGCCACGTCCTCGCCGTTCGTCGTGCGATCGATCGAATAGCGGGCCAGACCGTTGCCGTCGAAGGTGACGTCCAGATCCCCGTCGGCGCCGGTGCGCGCGACCAGGAACTCTTCCCGCTGCGCGCCGTTGGCGTTGATCGAGCCGGCGACGAGGAGCTTGCCGTCGCCCTGGCGGGAGAGGGCGAAGAGCTTCACCCCCTCTTCGAGGTCGAAGAGGGCAAAGGGGCCACTGCCGAAAGCGGAGTCCTGCTCCCCGGCGCTGTCGAATCGCATCAGGCCGCCGAACGGAGTGACGCCGCTGCCGAAGTCCCCCCAGAACGCCGCGACGACGCCGCGCCGGTCGTTCTCGACGACCAGATCCTCGATCCGGGACTCGTTGCCGAGAAAGGTTGGAACGGCCCAACCGCCCTCCCCGAAGCTGCTGTCGAACTGACCGCCTGAAAACACCCGTGCGAGCTGGGGTGCCCCGTTGCGCTTGATCCCGAGCACGATTCGGCCGTTGGGTTCGAGGCCCAGGGCCGTCAACACGTCGTTCCCCGCGTCGGGTGAGCCCCAGGAGGCCCAGCCGTCGGTGGAGAAGCTCGTGTCGGGGCTGCCGTTGGCCAGGAGGCGAAGAGCGAAGAGGTTGTAGTCCGAATCGTTCGACGGGCAGTTCTTGCAGTAGCCGGCGAGGACGATGCGGCCGTTCGCCGCACGCTTGGCGGTGACGAAGGTGAGTTGCGACGAAGTCCAGGGCCCCGTCGCGAGGTAGAGCAGCCCGCTGTCGCCGAAGGCGGGGTCGGCATCACCGTTGGGCAGAAAACGCGCCATCGCCGGGAGCCTGTGGCTGCCGTTCGAGGCGGTTCCGACCGCCAGGACGGCGCCGTCGGGCTCAGGGAAGAGCCCGAGCAGCAGGTCGGTGGCGCCCTCGACGAGGTCGAAGGCGACGCGCTGGCGGCCGCTCTCACCCCACGTGCTGTCGAGGATGCCGCTGCGGCTGAGCTTGGCGAAGACCCAGTCGGAGTGAAATCCATTGGAGGTCCACGTCAGATCGCCGCCCACCACGGTCGAGCCGTCGGGCAGCACGACGACCTGCGACGCCTGGGCGTAACTGTCGCCCACCTCATCCCACAGCACCGTCGCCTTGCCGTCGCCGGAGAAGGTGAGATCGAGATCGCCGTCGGCGGCGCCGACCGGCGGCACGAGGAGAAGAGCTACGACGAAGAGGAGCCCGAAGAGGAGCCAGGCGCCGAGCGGCGGTCGACGAAAGGAGAAGGGAGCGTCCATGTCTGGAAGAACGGGCAAACAGTCCTCCGGGCGACAGCGCATGCCGGAGCGCGGGCCTCCCGGCCCTGTCACTCTGCAACGGCAGCTCGCTCATCCAGCTGCCCTCCTCGAGTGTCATGTTCGCGATGCCGGCGGTGCCGAAGGTGGTGTCGAGGTTGCTGGCACTGTCGAGCCGCACGCCGACGCCGGCGTCCAGGTCCGCCTCGCCGTCGCGCAGCGAGAGGAGGACCTTGCCGCTCACCGGATCGAGGGCAAGGTCGCTGACCAACCAGGGCTCACCCAGCCCCACCACCTCCACAAGCTCGACCAACCCCGTGACGCCGACGCGGAGATAGAACGGGCGGTAGCTGGACGGCGTGATGGCGTTCGCACCGACGTGGATTCGGCCGGCCTCCCGTCTCTGGCGACGGGAGCCCCTCAGCCGACGAGGCCGCCGTCGACCGGGATCGCCGCGCCGGTGACGAAGGCGGCGTCGTCGCCGGCGAGGAAGAGGCAGACGCGGGCGACGTCGTCGGCGGTGCCGAGGCGGCGCAGCGCTGTCCGGGCGACGATCGCTTTCCGGAACTCGACCGCGGAGGCGCTGTTCATCGCCGTGTCGATGTAGCCCGGAACGACGGCGTTGACAGTGATGCCAGCCGGTCCGAGCTCGCGCGCCCAGACCCGGGTCAGACCGAGGAGTCCGGCCTTGGCGGCGGCGTAGGCGGTCTGGCCGGGGAAGCCGGCGACGGCGAGGATCGAGGAGAAGTTGACGATCCGCCCACTGCCGCGCCGGCGCAGCAGCGGCAGGAGCGACTGCGTGCAGTGGAGAGCGCCGGAGAGATTGACGTCGAGCACGCGCCGCCACTCCTCGGCCGTCACGTCGCCGACTGCCGGCGAGCGGGCGAGATTGATCCCGGCGTTGTTGATCAGGATGTCGATGCCCGGCAGCCGTTCGCCGAGCGCCGCCGCCGCCGCCGCGACGGCGCGCGCGTCGGCGACGTCAACACAGTCGAAACCTGCGACCGGATTCTCCGCCGGACCGGCATCGAGGTCCCAGACGATGACCTCGGCGCCTTCGGAACGAAAACGTTCGACCGTCGCCCGCCCGATGCCGCGCGCGCCGCCGGTGACGACGGCGATCTTGCCGTTGAGCCGACCGTCGCTCACCGGTTCGCCCCCCGATGAGGCGCCGGAGTCGGTCGCTTCGCCGGCAGAAGGTCGAGCTCGGTGACATCGGCCCCTGGCGGAAGCTCGAGGGCAAAACGGACCGTCGCAGCGACTTCGGCGGCCTCGAGCATCGCTTCGCGCCCCGTGAGTGCGACGCCCGCGGCGTCGAAAAAGCCGGTGGCGGTGAGATCGGGGCAGACCAGGACGACGCGCACGCCGCTCTCGCGCATCTCCTGACGCAGGCATTCGGTGAAACCGCGCAGGGCGAACTTCGACGCCACGTACGGCGTCCCCTGCGGCCAGCCGCGCTTCGAGGAGACCGAACCGATGTTGACGATGGCGCCGTGCCCCTGCCCGGCGAGGATCGGCACGACATGCTTCGTCGCGAGAATCGCGCCGCGCACGTTGACCGCCCAGACCCGGTCGAGGAGCGCCGCGTCGAGCTTGTGCACCAGCCCGAAGCCGCCGATGCCGGCGGCGTTCACCAGAATGTCGAGCCGGCCGAAGACGCCGATCGCGCGGGCGACGAGCCGCTCGATCGCCGACTCGTCAGCGACATCGGTCGGTACCGCGACCGCTGCGATGCCGCGGCCCGGCCCGTGCGCGAGCTCCGTTGCCGCCGCCTCGAGCTCTGACGCGCGACGGGCCGCCAGCACGACGTGCGCTCCGGCGCCGACGAGCTCGGCGGCGATCGCCCGTCCGATCCCGGAGCTCGCGCCGGTGACGATCGCGACCTGGCCGGCCAGGGAGGACGTTTGCATTCGATGGAGTCTATGTGTACGAGCCCTTCCGCGTGTGCATGAGATGGCCCTCGCTGTTCGAGGAGCACGATTCATGAAGTGGGCTCTGGAGTCTCGTTTCCATTTCGCGTGGCCGGTGTGGGCGTGCGTCTTCGCGGCGTCGGCCTGGATCGCGAGTCGGCGAGCAGCGTTCGCTTCGCTGGCAGAAGGAGAGGGCGCTACAATTTCCGCCTATGACAGGGGATCGCGTACTGACCGACTACATCGTTTGGAGCGCGGGGCGGTTGACCCTCCCTTCGAACGAAGAGTACTCGGTCCCTCAACTGAGCCAGATATTGCGCCAGGTCGCCGCGGTGCTTGGGCGGTCGGTCACTGGCGAAGAGTGGGAGAGTCTGTAGGTGGCCTCGCTTGGCTCTGGCGCCCGCATCCGCTGTGGCTGGTGCGGCGACGATCTGCTCTATGTCGCGTACCACGACACCGAGTGGGGTGTTCCGTCGCGGGACGAGCGGCATCTGTTCGAGATGTTGAATCTCGAGGGCGCGCAGGCGGGGTTGTCTTGGATCACGATTCTGCGCAAGCGCGAGAACTACACCCGCGCGTTCGACGGATTCGACCCCGAGAAAATGGCGCTGTACGACGACGCCAAGGTCGCCGCCCTCCTCGCCGATGCCGGGATCGTGCGCAATCGCTTGAAGGTCGCCGCGGCGATCGGCAATGCGCGGGCCTATCTCGCGCTCCGTGCGAGCGGGCGAACGCTCGCCGAGGTCGTCTGGGCACCCTTCGAGGGGAAGCCGCGCCAGAACCGGATTCCGTCGACGGGCAAAGTGCCGGTGACCAGCCCGGAGTCCGATCGGCTGTCGAAAGAGCTCGCGAAGCTCGGCTTCAAGTTCGTCGGCTCGACGATCGTCTATGCCTATCTGCAGGCCGTCGGATGCGTGAACGACCATCTCGTGAGCTGCTTCCGGCACGACGAAGTCGCTCGCTTCGCGACTTCTCAATAGCCCACCAGCGCGCGAGACTCCTTCCCGCCCGCCGGATCAGCCCCCGGTCAAGGTCTTTCGCGCCGCGGCGAGATCGGCGGGGGTGAGAGCCGGCTTCGGCCAGGCGAGGTCGAGCCCTTCGATCGCCGCCACGACGGTCTCCGAAACGACCAGGCGGGTGAACCACTTGTGGTCGGCTGGGACGACGAACCAGGGGGCATGCGGCGCCGCGGTGGCGCGGATCGTCGCTTCGTACGATTTCATGTAGGTGTCCCAGTGCTCGCGTTCGCGCACGTCACCGAGGGCGAACTTCCAGTTCTTCTTCGGTTCGTCGAGGCGGGCGAGGAAGCGTTCTTTCTGCTCCTCCTTCGAGATGTGCAGGAAGAATTTGAGAATCAGGAAGCCCTGGCGGGCGAAGTAGCGCTCGAAAGCGGCGATGTCTTCGAGCCGCTCGTCCCAGATCGTCTTCGAGACCAGTTCCTGCGGCAGGTGTTGGCCGACGAGGATCTGGGGGTGGACGCGCACGACCAGCGTCTCCTCGTAGTAGGAACGGTTGAAGACGCCGATCCGGCCGCGCTCGGGAAGGCACTTGGACGTGCGCCAGAGAAAGTCGTGATCGAGCTCCTCGGCCGAAGGGGCTTTGAAGGAGAAGACCTGGCAACCCTGCGGATTCACGCCGGACATCACGTGCTCAATGGCGCCGTCCTTGCCCGCGGCGTCCATAGCCTGAAAGATGAGCAGCACTCCCCAGCGGTCCTGCGCGTAGAGCTTCTCCTGCAGCTCGGCCAGGCGGCGGCCGCCGCGGGCGAGGGCCTCGCGGGCGTCCTTTTCCTTGAGTCCGAGGGTGTCGCCAGCCTCGACGTCGCGCAGGCGAAAGCCCTTCCCGGAGGTGACGGCGTAGCGCTTCAACATCTTCGCGGTGAGCGTCTGGCCGGTCGATTTCGACATCGTCTCCTCGTGCGCCTCGAGCGGCGTTGCCGGATCGACCGGCAGCGCGGAGAGCATCCTATCCAAGCGCGGTGTGCCCTCCGGTTGCACCCTGGCGCCGCGCCTCGCGAGCGTGCGGCCTTTCCCGGGAACGAAGTAGGCTAGGAGCACCCGAGAGCGAATGGGCGAAAGGGCACCCGTAGAGATGAGCGACGCACTTCCGACGCCGGCGACCGACGCCACGCTGCCGCACGTCGTCGTCCTCGGGGGCGGCTTCGGGGGACTCGCGACCGTGGAGGAGCTGGCTCGCGCTCCGGTCCGGATCACGCTGGTCGACCGCAAGAATCACCATCTCTTCCAGCCGCTGCTCTACCAGGTGGCGACCGCCGGTCTCGCGCCGGGCGACATCGCGGCCTCGATCCGTCAGGTCTTCAGGAAGCAGGCGAACGTCACTGTCGCCATGGCCGAGATCGAGGGCGTCGATGCCGATCGCCGGCAGGTCCGCCTCGCGGTGCCGGACAGGGGAGAGGTGCTCCTCGACTACGACTACCTCGTGGTCGCCACCGGCGTCGGCCCGAGCTACTTCGGGCGCGATGAATTCGCTCCCTTCGCGCCCTGCCTGAAAACGATCGAGGACGCGATCGCCGTGCGCTCCACGGTCCTCGGCGCGTTCGAGCGCGCCGAACTCCAGGCCTTGCCAGGCGAGCGCGCGGATCTGCTGACTTTCGTCCTGGTCGGCGCCGGGCCGACCGGCGTCGAGATGGCGGGCGCCCTTGCCGAGCTCGCGCGGACGACGCTGGTCGAAGATTTCCGTCGCATCGATCCGCGACGCTCGCGCATCGTGCTCCTCGAGGCCGGGGCGCGAATCCTGCCGACTTTTCACGAGAGCCTGGCGGCCAAGGTGCACCGGCGGCTCGAGCGTATGGGGGTCGAGATCCAATGCGGCAATCCGGTCGAGCTCGTGGACGCCCGGGGCGTCGTGGTCGCGGGCGCGCGCATCGACGCCGGAGTCGTGCTCTGGACAGCGGGGGTGCGGCCTTCGCCCGCCGCCGCGTGGCTCGGCACGCCGGCCGACCGCGCCGGGCGGGTCCAGGTCGAAGCCGATCTGTCGGTTCCCGGGCGCTCCGAAGTTTTCGTCGTCGGCGATGTCGCGGCCAAGGAACAGGGCGGCCGGCAGCTGCCGGGCGTGGCTCAGGTCGCCATCCAGGGCGGGCGCTACGCCGGCAAAGTGATCGCCGCGCGGGTCGCGGGGCGCCGGGCGCCGGGGCCGTTCGTCTATTTCAACAAGGGCGACATGGCGGTGGTGGGCCGGAACTTCGCCATTCTCGAACGGGAGCGCATCCGGCTCGGCGGTTTCTTCGCCTGGCTCGCCTGGGCCTTCGTCCATGTCGTCTCGCTGGCACTGTTCAACAACCGGCTGATCGTCTTCACGCAGTGGCTGTGGTCCTACTTCACCTTCGAGCGCGGCTCGCGACTGATCACCGTCGCGCCGGCGTCGTCGCCGCCTCGGCCGCCAGCAAAGCCTTCTTCCGCTTCACCCCCCAGCGATAGCCGGTGAGCTCCCCGCCCTTGCCGACGACGCGATGGCAGGGGACGGCGAGAGCGACAGGATTGGCGGCGCAGGCGGCGGCGACAGCGCGCACCGCCGTCGGCCGGCCGATGGCGCGCGCCAGCTCACCGTAGGCGACCGTCGTGCCGCGCGGAATGCGCAGCAGCGCCTGCCAGACCAACGCCTGGAAGGGGGTCGCCTCGAGATCGAAGGCCGGCACTTCCGCCTCTCCGGCGAGCAAGGCTCCGATCTGCTCGAAGCTCGCCGCGAGAGCTTTGCGGTCCTCGGTGAGCGTCGCCTTCGGAAAGGCTGCTGCGAGCTCGGAGCGTACCGAGGCGCCGCTGTCGCCGAGGCGCACGGCGCAGAGTCCGCGCTCGGTGGTGGCGATCAGCAGATGGCCGAGGGAGGTCTTGCGCGTGGCGAAGGCGATGCGGGCTCCGCGCCCACCGTTGCGGAAACGGCCGGGAGTCATTCCGAGAGTCCGCGCTGCGTCGTCGTAGATTCGCGAAGCGGAACCGTATCCGGCGTCGAAGCCGGCGTCGAGAACGCTCCGGCCGGAGGCCAGCTCACGCTTGAGTCGCTCGGCTCGGTGGGCAAGCGCGTATTGCTTGGGAGAGAGGCCGATTCGGCGCTGGAACTCGCGCTGGAGATGGGCAGGAGAGAGATCGACCGCCGCGGCAAGTTCGGCGAGCGGCACGGATTCGCCGGCCGCTTCGTCGAGCAGCCGTCGCGCTGCGGCGACCGCGCGCTCGATCGCCGGCAGCTCGTCGGGCCGGCAGCGTCGGCAGGCGCGGAAACCGCACGCTAGAGCGGCGGCGCCGTCGGTGAAGAACTCGACGTTCTCCGGGCGCGGGCGGCGCGCGGGACAGGAGGGGCGACAGTAGATTCCTGTCGTCTTCACTGCGAAGACGAAGCTGCCGTCAGCCGCTCGATCCCGGTCGTGCACCGCGCGCCAGCGCGCGGTAGCGACACCCTCGTCTGCGTTGCGCTTTTTTCGGTAAAGGGGTGTTCGGACTTGGGGCATGGGGTTCCCGGTTCTCGGCGGTATCCGCTTCGGCGACGCTAGCACCTCAGAGGATGGGGACGGCGAGACGCGGATCGAGGTCGGGGCGGCATGCGGGGCGGGATCGGACACGGTCGACTCCTCGTCGGAAGGGCGTTTCTGGCATTTCCCTTTACCGAAAAGCAAAGTAACGGATCGCGAGAGCGTGCGGCCACCGGTTTCCTGCGCTCAAACCAAGTCCTCGAGCGTTCGCGTGTTAGCCTTTGCAGGCCTATGAAAACCGTTCGCATCGCCAATGGACAGGGGTTCTGGGGGGACAGCGTCGACGCGCCGCTGCACCTCATTGAAGGTGGGCCGATCGACTACCTCGGGATGGACTATCTCGCCGAGGTGACGCTGTCGATCATGATGCGGCAGAAGCTCAAGAATCCGGCGGCCGGCTACGCCACCGACTTCATCGACTTCATTCGCCGCGCCTTGCCGCAGCTGGTGGCGAAGAACATCCGCGTCGTCACCAACGCCGGCGGTCTGAATCCGAAGGCCTGTCGCGAGAAGATCTTCGAGGTCGCTCGCGCGCTGGGCATCTCGGGCTTCAAGGTCGGCGTGGTCGACGGGGACGACCTGCTCGGCCGACTGCCCGAGCTCCTGACCCGCGGTCACGAGCTGCGCAACATGGATTCGGGCGAGCCGCTCGCTCCGCTCGTTCCCCAGGTCACCTCGGCCAACGCCTACATCGGCGCCCGTCCGGTTGCCGAGGCCCTGGACGGCGGAGCGCTCATCGTGCTCTGCGGCAGGGTCACCGACACCGCGCTCGCGCTGGGTCCCCTGGTGCACGAGTTCGGCTGGGCCGCGGACGACTGGGACCGCTTGGCCGCGGGGACGATCTGCGGACACATCCTCGAATGCGGGGCTCAGGCCACCGGCGGAAACTTCACCCGCTGGTGGGAGGTGCCCGAGATGTGGAAGGTCGGCTATCCGATCGCCGAAGTCGAGGCCTCCGGCAGCTTCGTCGTGACCAAGCATCCTGGTACCGGCGGCATGGTCACCGTCGACACTGTTTCCGAACAGCTGGTCTACGAGATGGGCGATCCGAAGAGCTACCTCACGCCCGACGTCACCGCCGACTTCACATCGATCCGCCTGGCGCAGGAGGGAGTCGATCGGGTTCGCGTCTCGGGGATCACCGGCCGGGCGAAGACGCCGTTCCTGAAGATCTCGGCCTCTTACCTCGACGGCTTCAAGGCGGCCGGACAGGTCACGGTGTGCGGCCCGCGCGCCGTCGAAAAGGCGCAGCTCGCGGCGGAGATCGTCTGGAAGCGCCTCGAGCGCGCCGGCGTGACCTTTGCGCCAGGCGACCGGGTGACCGAGCTCCTGGGTGTCTCCGGCGTCTTGCCGGGGATTCTCGCTCCCCCGGCCGATCCGCCCGAAGTCGTGTTGCGGCTCGCGGTGCGCGACGCCGACCGCGGCAAGGTCGATCGCTTTGGCAAGGAGATCGCGCCGCTTGTCACCGCCGGACCTCCGGGCGTGACCGGCTTCGCCGGCGGCCGCCCCAAGGCGCAAGAGGTCGTCGCCTACTGGCCGGCTCTGCTCGCGCGGGAAGAGATCGAGCGGACTCTCGAAGTCTCGGTGGAGGCGATATGAGCGCCGTGCGAGTGCCGCTTTCGCGCATCGCGCACGCCCGGTCCGGCGACAAGGGCGACGCCTCGAACGTCGGTCTGGTGGCGCTCTCTCCGGCGTTCTACGAGGTCCTCGTGCGCGAGGTCACGCAGGAGCGCGTCGCCACCCACTTTCGCGACATCTGCCGCGGCGCGGTGGAGCGGTTCGAAGTTCCGAACCTTCTGGCGCTCAATTTTCTCCTGCACGATGCGCTCGGCGGAGGCGGCACGGCGAGCCTGCTGACGGACGCGCAGGGCAAGACCCACGGACAGGGCATGCTCGAAATGGAGATCGAGGTTCCCGGAGAGCTGCTCTGAGCCTGCTCGAGATCCATCGCGGCCATCCGAACGACGACCTCCTCTACGTCACTCTCAACGATCCGGCGCGGGCGAACGCCCTGTCCCCGGCGCTGGCCGGCGAGCTCACGGCTCTCTATCGCCGGGACCTCCGTGGCGAGGGCGTGCGTGCGGTGCTGCTCGCCGGCGCCGGCAAGCATTTCTGCGCCGGAGCCGACCTCGAGCATCTGCAGTCGCTGCAGGCGGCTTCGGCGCTCGACAACCGGCTCGACTCCGGCAGGCTGCGCGACCTCTTCGAAGCGATCCTGCGCCAGGAAGCGCTGACCCTCGCGCTCGTCCAGGGCTCCTGCGTCGCCGGAGGCTGCGGCCTGGCGACCGCCTGCGATTTCGTCGTCGCCGCGGACGACGCGCGTTTTCTCTACAGCGAAGTCCGCATCGGCTTCGTCGCCGCGATCGTCGCCACCTACCTGCCGATGCGCCTGCGCGGCAGCGATCTGCGCGAACTGCTGCTCAATCCCGACTTCGTCCCCGCCGAACGCGCTCTGGCGATCGGCCTGGCGAATCGCGTCGTGCCGAGGGCCGAGCTCGCGCTCGCTGGAGAGAAGCTGGCGATCGAGATTCTCGGCAAGGCGAGCTCGGAATCGATCGCGCGCACCAAGCGGCTGCTTCTCGAGCTCCCTGGGCTGAGGCTCGACGAGCGGCTCGCCGCCGCCTCCTCCGCCAACGCCGCGGCGCGGGCGACGGCCGATTGCCGGCGCGGTATCGCGACTTTCCTTGCGGAGAAGAAGACGCCCGATTGGCGCGGCACTCCATGACATTCGTGAACCGCCGCGGATACGGCGCGGGGATCTCCCCTTGAAGCTCCTCCTGTTCGACATCGACGGCACGCTGGTCGACTGCGGTGGGCAGCCGAAACCGCTCTTTGGCGACGCGCTCGAAGAGGTCTACGGGGCGCGCGGCGACGTCCGCGGTTATGACTTCTCGGGCAAGACCGACCCGCGAATCGTCGTCGACCTGATGAGCGCCGCCGGAGTTCCGGAGCCGCTGATCCACGAACGAATGCCCGATTTGCGCGAGGCCTACCTCGCGCGCCTCGAGCGCCATCTCGAGCCCGGCCGCGTGGTGATTCTCCCCGGGGTGGTCGAGCTCCTGACGACGCTCTCCGAACGCGACGATCTGGTTCTCGGCCTGCTCACCGGCAACTGGGAACGTGGCGCCGGCATCAAGCTCGGCAGCGTCGGCTTGGCGCGCTATTTCGCCTTCGGCAGCTACGGCGACGGCCAGACCGACCGCCGTGACCTTCCACCGGTTGCCTGGACCCGAGCCGCCGAACACTGTGGCCGTGACTTTCTTCCCGGCGAGACCTGGATCATCGGCGACTCGCTGCTCGACATCGACTGCGCCCGGGCGAACGGCATCCCGTGCCTCGCGGTCGCCACCGGCAGGACCGACGCCGGAGTTCTCGCGAACGCGGGAGCCGAGCATGTGCGCGGCGATCTTTCGGCGATCGACGAGGTCCTCGAGGTGCTCCTCGCATGAGCGCCGACGGCGCGCTGCCGGCTCCGGACGCCGATGAGCTGGCGACCGATCTCGCCGCGCTGAGGTCCGGCGCCGCGCTGTTCGAGCGCCCGGCCGATCTGCTCGAGCTCACGGGGCCGGATCGCCTTCGTCTGCTCCAGGGGCTGGTCACGGCGGACGTGAAAGCCGCCGCGCCCGGTACGGCGGTCGGCGGTTTTTTCACCAGCGGGCAGGGGAGGATTCTCGCCGACTTTCAGCTGCTCGCCCTCCCGGAGGGTTGCTGGTTGGTCCTTCCCGCCGGAATCGGCGAGACGATTCGCACCCACCTCGAAAAGTACAAAATCGCTTCACGGGTGGAGATCTCCCTGGTTGCGGATCGGAGCCTCCTCGAGCTGCGCGGGCCGCGGGCCAGTGAGGTCGCGACTGCGGCAGGCGGACTCCTGTCCGCGGAAGACGAGCCGTGGACGATGTTCGCCGGAGGCGGCCGTCTTTTCCTTTTACCGAAAGCTTCTCCGTCTGGGGAGCCGCTGACGTCATGGGTGCGTCCAGAAAGGAGCTCTGAGGTGCGCCAAGTGAGCGCCGCGGCGGTCGAGCTCGCCCGCATCGAGGACGGCGAGCTCGTCTTCGGAGTCGATTTTTCCGCCGAGAACTTCCCGCAGGAGACCGGCCGCGAGGGCGATGTCTCTTACACCAAAGGTTGCTACCTCGGCCAGGAGGTGGTGGCGCGGATCCACTATCGCGGCGGCGTGCAGCGCCAGCCGCGCGGCCTGCGCTTCGGCGGCGGCCAGGCGCCGGCCGCCGGCACGGAGCTCCTCCTCGAGGGTCGCGCCGTCGGTCGCGCGACGAGCGTCGCGCGGTCGCTCCTGCACGGGGCGATCGGTCTCGGCTTGCTGCACAAGCGCGGCACGGAAATCGGTACGATGCTCGAGGTCGCGGGCGGGGAGAGCGCCGAGGTGGTCGCCTTGCCGTTCGAAGCGAACAAAAAAAACGAGGCCGGCTGACGCCGGCCGCGGATTCCCGCGGGTACTTCTCAGGCGGGCTTCAGACGGCGAACGACGACCCGCAGCCGCAGGTGCCGGTGGCTTTCGGGTTGTTGAACTTGAAGCCAGCGCCGTTCATGCCGAAGACGTAGTCGATGACGACATCCGCGAGATAGCGCGCGCTCACCGGGTCGACGAAGACACGCAGGCCGTCGACTTCGAAGCTCTCGTCGGTCTCGCGCGCCTCCTGCTCGAAGTCGAGGGCGTACTGGAAGCCGCTGCAGCCGCCCCCCATGACGGCGACGCGCAGGCCGTAGGACTCGTCCATCCCCTCCTGGGTGCGGGTGAGCTTGATCATCTCGACCGCCTTGGATGTCAGCACGACAACCGGCGCGCCGGGCGCCGCCGAGGTGAAGGAGTCGGAAGAATCAGGGGAATCGGGCTGCGGGATCGGCTGGGTCTCGAGGCTCATGAAGAATCTCCTGTCAGGTTCCTTAACCCGGGGAGCCCGCCCTTTGTTCCAGCGGCTGGCCTCCCGTCACCGGGATTCTATTCCAGCCGCTATCATTCGGGGGTGCTGCGCGCCCTGCTGTTCGACTTCAACGGCATCCTGGTCAACGACGAACCGCTGCATTTCGAGCTCTTCCGGCGGGTCCTGGGCGAGGAGGGTGTCGCCCTCACCCGCGACGACTACTACGCCCGCTACCTGGGCTTCGACGATCGCGACTGCTTCGCCGCAGCTCTCGCCGCCGCGGGAGAAGCCTGCCCGCCGCAGCGCCTGGCGGGTCTGGTCTCCCGCAAGGCCGCGTCCTATCAGGACGAGATCCGGCGCGACGGCTACCCCTGTTTTCCCGGCGCCGCCGAGCTCGCCCGCGAAGCGGCGGCGGCCGGCCTGACCCTGGCCCTGGTGAGCGGGGCGTTGCGGGAGGAGGTCGCCGGAGGCCTCGACCAGTCCGGCATCCGCGGGCTCTTCAAGCAGGTAGTGACAGCAGACGATGTTCGGCGCGGCAAGCCCGATCCGGAAGGGTACGCCCTGGCGCTCGCAGCGCTCAACGGCGAGCCGCCGTTGCCGGCCCGGATCTTCCTCCCGCACGAGTGCGTGGCGATCGAAGACAGTCCGGCGGGGCTCGAAGCGGCCGCGGCCTGCGGGCTGCGCACTCTCGGAGTCGCCCAGACCTACCCCGCGGAAGCGCTGGCGCAGGCTGACGTCGTGATCGACAAGCTGGACGGCTTCCGGCTCATGGATCTCCTGGCCCGCTTCGAGGCTAGTTGATCGGCACGCGGTTCGCGAAGCCCTCGTCGTAGCCGTGGAAATGCGCCAGGCTCGGCTCGGGATAGCGCCAGCAGTAGTAGCCGTCGCCACAGTCCCAGTCGACCAGCCAGGGACCTTTGACCTCGAGGCCCAGAGACTCGATCTCGCGTGCCCACTCTTCGACGATCGTCTGATGGGAGGTCTCGAGCGCTTCGCGCTGGGTCGATCCGTCCTCGGTGTGCTCGAGCTCCCGCGTCACGCCCGCGACCTGGAGCACGGCTTCGGCGGTCAGATCGCGGACCACCGGGAAGATCGACAGCGCCTCTTCGTAGCTGAAGCGCCGGGGAATCCTGACTTTCACC
>JBDSRU010000022.1:0-4003 GCA_039929145.1 Thermoanaerobaculia bacterium | reverse complement strand
CGAAGAGCCCAACGCGGTGCTCCAGGCTCCGCCTGGGGCCGGAAAGACGACCCGCGTGCCGCCGGCGCTGGTCGCGGCGGGCACGGCCGGTTCAGGGCAGGTCCTCGTACTCGAGCCGCGGCGGATCGCCGCTCGGGCGGCGGCGCGGCGGATCGCCGACGAGCAGGGCTGGACACTTGGACGCGAGGTCGGCTGGCAGATCCGCTTCGAGCGCAATTTTTCCCCGGAAACGCGGGTCCTCTTCGTCACCGAGGGAATTCTCGTTCAGCGCCTGCAGCGCGACCCGTTCCTCGACGGCATCGGCGCCCTCGTCTTCGACGAGTTCCACGAGCGCTCGCTGTTCGCCGACCTCGGCCTCGCTCTCGCGCGGCGGGTGCAGCGCGAGGCGCGGCCCGAGCTTCGGCTGCTGCCGATGTCGGCCACTCTCGACGGCGCAGCACTCGCCAGTTTCCTCGATGCGCCTCTGGTGACCAGTGCCGGTCGACTCTTTCCGGTCGCGGTCGAATACCTCGATGCGGCGCCGGCAGACCTGCCGCTTGCAACGCTGGTAGCGCGAGGCGTGCGGCGCGGTCTCGACGCGACGGCGGGCGACCTGCTGGTTTTTCTGCCTGGCGTGGCGGAGATTCGCCGCGCCGATGAAGCTCTGGCCACGCTGGCGCGCGAGCGCGATCTCGCCGTCGTCCACCTTTACGGCGACCTCCCTTCGAGCGAGCAGGACCGCGTTCTCTCCCCCGGCCCTCGCCGCAAGGTCGTGCTGGCGACCAACGTCGCCGAAACCTCGATCACCATCGACGGCGTCACCGGAGTCATCGATTCCGGCTGGATGAAGGAGAGCTCCGCCGATCCCGCGACCGGCCTCGAACGCCTGGCGCTCAGCCGGATCTCCCGCGCCTCGGCCGAGCAGCGCGCCGGACGCGCCGGACGGCAAGCTCCCGGCTGGTGTTTGCGCCTGTGGAGCGAGCACGAGCAACGCGGGCTGCAGGAGCGCAACAGGCCCGAGATCCGCCGCGCCGATCTCGCTTGGACGGCTCTCCAGCTCGCCGCCTGGGGCGAGCGCGACCTGGCGCGCTTTCCCTGGTTCGAGGCGCCCGAAGCGAGCGCCCTGACCGCCGCTGAGAGTTCGCTTCTCCGCCTCGGTGCCCTTTCGGCCGACGGCATCACGCCGCTCGGCCGCCGGCTCGCCGACCTGCCACTCCACCCGCGGCTCGCGCTGCTGGTGCTCGAGGGCGAACGCCGCGGCGTCGCCGCCGAAGCCGCGCTGGTCGCGGCGCTGCTCTCCGACCGCGACCCGACGTCGAACGCGGAGGCCCGGGCGAGCGGCGCGCGGACGAACTCCCAATCCGACCTACTGGTCAAACTCGATTCGCTGCGTTCGCGCGGATCGTCGCCCCACGCAGACCTCTTTCGAACCCGCGACGCGCTGCTCGACACCGTGCGGCGCTCTGCCGGAGGCGACTCCGGGAACCGCGCACCCGCGCCGGTCTTCGACGAGGATCGCGAAGAGCGGCTGTCACGCGCCATCTTCTCCGCCTGGTCGGACCGCCTGGCGCGCCGGCGTGAGCCCGGCGGAGAGCGCGCGGTCATGGTCGGCGGGCGCGGCGTGCGCCTGGCGCGCGAGAGCTCAGTGAAGCAGGCGGAGCTCTTCGTCTGCGTGGATCTCGACGATCGCGGCGGTCCGCGGTCCGAGGCGCTTGTCCGAATCGCGTCGGCAGTCGCCCGCGCCTGGCTCCCCGCCGAACGCTTGAGCGAGACGACCGTTCTCGAGTTCGAAGAGGAACGCCAACGGATTGTCGCGCATCGGCGCACCCAGTTCGACGACCTGACGCTCGAGGACAAGGAGATTCCGATCCCCGACTCCGCGGCCGCCTCGACGCTTCTCAGGCAGGTCGCGGCCACCCGGATCGGCGACGTTCTGCCGCGCGACAACCAGGATTGGCAAAGTCTCGTCGCGCGCCTGCGCTTCCTTCACCGCGCCTGCCCCGAGCTTGCCCTCCCCGCGCCATCGGAATCCACCTTTACCGAGCTTCTTTCTTCGCTGACTCCGTCGGCGAGGTCGTTCGAGGAGCTGCGCCGTGCACCTTGGCGGGAGATGCTCCTCGGCTCGCTCAGCCATGCTCAGAAAACGGCCCTGGATCGCGAAGCTCCTGAGCGCCTCGCGGTTCCCTCTGGCAGCGAGATCCGCGTCGATTACTCGGATCCGGCGCAGCCTGTTCTCGCGGCGCGGATCCAGGAGCTCTTCGGGCTGGCGGAAACGCCGCGCCTGGCGCGCGGCAGGGTGCCGGTGCTCCTCCACCTGCTGGCGCCGAACAGGCGCCCGCAACAGGTCACCGCGGACCTCACGAGCTTTTGGAAGACGACCTATGCCGAGGTGCGCAAAGAGCTCGCGGCGCGCTACCCGCGCCACTCCTGGCCGGTCGATCCGACCACCGCAGCGGCCGAGCCCAGACCCCGACCCAGGCGCTGAGACAGCTTGACAGGCAGACCTCTCTTTCATCATTATATCGCTATATGGTTATTTATCGATTGCCATCAGTCTGCTTGCGCATCGTCCTGGCGCTTTCCCCGCTGCTCACTCCCGCCCTCTTCGCCGTGGAGAATCTCAGCCTCGCTGGCGCGCTCGATCGCGGGCGCATGCAGGCCCGCGAAACGACCGCCGCCGTTGCCCGGCAGCGCGCCGCGGAGGCGCGGGCGAAGCAGGCGGCCGGTTACCGGCTGCCGCAGGTGCGGATCTCCGAGCAGTGGATTCGCACCGATTCGCCCGCCGACGCGTTCGGGCTCCTGCTCAATCAGGAGCGCTTCTCCTTCCCCGCCTTCGTCGCGGGGGATCCCAACAACCCGGATCGTCTCTCGACCGCCATCACCCGCCTCGAGGTCGAAGTTCCGATCTGGACAGGCGGCGAGCTCTCCACCCGGCTTGCCCAGGCCCGACTCGCCGCCGAGGCGGCGGGCGCGAGCGCCAGCCGGGCCGGGGACCAGGCGGCGGTCGCCGCGGCCGAGGCCTGGATCCTCCTGGCGCAGGCGCGCGAAGCCGCGGCGCTGCTCGAGAAGTCGCGCGAGACCGTCGCCGCGCACGTCGAGATCGCCAGCGCCTATGCCGCGCAGGGGATGCTGGTGCGCTCCGACATGCTGCGCGCCGAGGTCGAGCTCGCACGCATCGACGACCTTCTCGCCGAGGCTCGCGGCAACGCCCGGACGGCTGAATCCAATCTCGCCTTTCGACTCGGAGAACCGATCGATACCCGTTACGACCTCGAAACCCTCGCCGACCCGCCACCGGTCGCCGAGCAGCAGGAGGGCTGGCTCGCGAGCTCCGGCAGCCGGAGCGACCTCGCCGCGGCGCGCAAGCTCCTCGCAGCAGGCGACCTCGAAGCCAAGGCAGTCAAGGGAGGACTCTTTCCCCGCGTCGGTCTGGTGGCGCGCCACGACCTGGTCGACGACCAGCTCTTCGGCAACAACGGCGATTCGACGACGATCGCCGCACTGGCGAGCGTCGACCTCTACGATGGCGGACGACGCCGGGCAGCAATGGCCGCCGCCAGAGCCGACGCCGACGCCGGCCGGGCTGACCTCGAGCGTTTCGCCGCCGGCGTCGAGCTCGAGACCAAGCAGGCCTTCGAGGCGGCGACCGTCGCTCTCGAGCGTCGCCGAACAGCGGCAGCGGCACTCGCCGCCGCCGACGAGACCGTGCGCATCGTCGAAGACCGCTTCCGCTCCGGCGTCGTCAAGTCGATCGACCTGCTCGATGCCGCCACCGCCCGACGCGAAGCCGAGATGCGCGAGCTGGTGGCACGCGCCGACGCCTGGCTCACTCATCTGCACCTCGCCCTGGCCGCTGGCCTCCAGCCGGAAACTGTGCTGCGCAGTTCGACTCCCCAATCCTGAAAGAGCCCCGAGCCATGAACCTACCTTCCTCATCGACTCCATTCACGCGCCTGACCGCCCACCCCCTCGGGCTCGCCCTGGCACTCGCCTCCACTCTCCTGCTCGACGCGTGTGGAGCGGC
>JBDSRU010000021.1:0-5807 GCA_039929145.1 Thermoanaerobaculia bacterium | reverse complement strand
ACCTGCGCGAAGCGCTCACGATCCGCCGGGCGGTGCTCGAGCCGTCGCATCCGGACCTCGAGCGGTCGATCGTCGCGCTCGGAACGTTTCTCTGCGTTCGAAAGCGGAGCGAGGAGGGCGCGGCCCTCCTCGGCGAAGCTCTGAACCTCGCCTCAGCGGCGCCGGCGCTCGCCGCCGAAGCTAAGGCGGCGAAGGCGGCCCTGGCGACCTGCGCCTCGCCGTGAGCCACGACCGTTCTATCCCGTCTCTGCCGCTATTTCCCCGGACCGACGAAAGGAAATCGCCTTGAAAATTCTCCCTCGGCTCCATTCCCCGATCGCGACTCATGCCTTCCCGATTCTCGTGATTCTCTGGATCGCTTTCGCGAGCGCTGCCCCCCTCCTGGCGGAGCCCGCACCGAAGGAGATCTCGGCGCTCTCCTGGCTGGCGGGCGGCTGGGGCGGAACCCGGGAGGGCGTCGTCAGCGAGGAGCACTGGACGAGCGCCGACGGCGGCGGGCTCGTCGGCATGCACAAGGACGTCGCCGCGGGGAAGATGACCTCCTTCGAGTTTCTCCGCATCGAGGTCGATGCCGAAATGCGGATCTGCTACGTCTCGATGCCCGGCGGGGCGCCGCCCACCTCGTTTTGCGCGATCGAGATCGGCGATCGGCGGGTAGTTTTCGAGAATCGCGCGCACGACTTCCCGCAGCGCATCCTCTACTGGCTGGACGCCGCCGGAAAGCTCCACGCCCGGATCGAGGGGCGCATGGACGGAAAGGAAGCCGCGATGGATTGGGTCTGGAGCCGCCTGCCAGGCTGAGCATCGCTGGCGGCTTGCCTCGCTTGCCTCACACCGCGCGCGGACATATCCTTCGCAGCAGCCCCCTCTCCGGGGCGACCCCTCCGACACCACCGGGAGAACGAGATGTCCGAACGTACAGCCCCCGAAGCCGGGCAGGACTTTGCTGCCATGCTCGACGCATTCGAGAAGAAGCAGGCCGATGGCGACAAGGACAAGGCGGGGCCCCAGGTCGGCGACCGCGTATCGGTGAAGATCGTCGGTTTCGGCGAAGAGACGGCGTTCGTCGATCTCGGCCGCAAAGCCGAGGGCTCCATCCCGCTCTCGCAGCTGACCGATGACGAGGGCAAGCGCACAGCCGCGATCGGCGACACGGTCGAAGCGATCATCGCCTCGACCTCCGACGACGGCATCGTCCTGCGCGTCCGCGCCGGCCGCGGACCGGCCGCTCCCGCGGAGCTGCAGCAGGCGCACACCTACGGCCTGCCGGTCGACGGCACGGTGACCGCGGTGGTCAAGGGCGGCGTCGAAGTGACGGTCTCGGGCGTCCGCGCCTTCTGCCCGATCTCGCAGATCGACAATCGCTATGTCGAAGACGCCACGGCGTTCATCGGCCAGCGCCTCGCCTTCCGCATCACCCGGCTCGAGGAAGGCAAGGGACGCGGCATGAACCTGGTGCTGTCGCGCCGGGCGCTGCTCGAAGAGGAGGCCCAGGCGAAGGCGCAAGCGGCGCGTGAACGTATCCAGGTCGGCCAGACGGTGCGCGGCACGGTCACCTCGCTCGCCGCCTACGGCGCCTTCGTCGATCTCGGCGGCATCGAAGGGCTGCTGCACGTCTCCGAGCTCGGGCACGGACGGGTGGCGCATCCGCAGGACGTCGTCGCGGTCGGCCAGGAGCTCGAGGTGCAGATCCTCAAGATCACTCCTGCCGAGGGCGACAAGGGACGCGACAAGATCTCGCTCTCGCGCCGCGCGCTGGTCAAGGATCCCTGGCAGGAGGAGGCGGCTCGCCTCGTCCCCGGCAGCCGTCGGCAGGGAAAAGTCTCCCGCATCGAGCTCTTCGGCGCCTTCATCGAGCTCGCCCCTGGCGTCGACGGCCTGCTCCACATCTCGGAGCTCGCTGCCGGGACCGGTCGCGAAGTGCGCCACCCGCGGGAGATTCTCAAGATCGGGCAGACGGTCGAAGTCGCGATCCTCTCGGTCGATCGTGAGACACGCCGCGTTGCGCTCGGCATGCCGGCCAAAGGCGACGACGCCGGCGCGGAGGACCTCGCCCAGGCGCGCGCCGGAAGCGGTGGCTCCGGTTTCGGAGCCTTCGGCGACTTCTTCGCCAAGACCAGGAAGCAGGGGCGATAGGATCGGCGAACCATGACACCCCACGTCTCCGCTCGCGGCCGGGCCATGCCGGCCTCTCCGATCCGCAAACTGATGCCGGTGGCCGAGGAGGCGAAGCGGCGCGGCGTCAAGGTCTTCCATCTCAACATCGGGCAACCCGACCTCGAGACTCCGGCGGTGATGCGGGCGCGCCTCGAGCGCGCCGACAAGGTCTTCGCCTACTCGCCGTCGAACGGCACGCCGGAGTACCTCGAGTCGCTTCGCCTCTACTACAGCCGGCTGGGCCTCGAACTCGAGCTCGACGAGCTCATCGCAACCACCGGCGGCAGCGAAGCGCTGCTTTTCGCCTTCTTCGCCTGCACCGCCGACGGCGACGATGCCCTCGTCGTCGAGCCCTACTACACCAACTACAACTCGTTCGCGACCATGGCGGGCGTCCGCCTGGTGCCCCTGCGGAGCACGGGTGAAGACGGTTTTCACCTGCCGCCGCGCGAGGCCTGGGAGCGCGCGTTGACGCCGCGCACCCGGCTCGTGCTGCTGTGCAATCCGAACAATCCGACCGGCACCGTCTATTCGCGCGCTGAGCTCGAGATGGTGGCTTCCTTCTGCCGCGATCACGGCCTCTTCCTGGTCGCCGACGAGGTCTATCGCGAGTTCGTCTACGACGGTGCGATTTCGACCTCGGCTCTCGCGCTCGCCGGCTACGAGGATCACGTCATCGTGGTCGACAGCCTCTCCAAGCGCTACAGCGCTTGCGGCATCCGGCTGGGCTCGCTCGCGACCCGGAACGGCGAGGTCTATCAGTCAGCGCTGCGCATGGCGCAGGGACGCCTTTCGCCGCCCGGCCTGGCGCAGCTGGTGGCCTCAGGCGCGGTCGAGCTCGGCAAGGAGTATTTCGATCAGGTGGTCACCGAGTACCAGGGCCGCCGCGACCTGCTTTTCGACGGCCTGACTTCGATCCCCGGGGTCTTCCTGCGCAAGCCCGAAGGCGCCTTCTATTTCATCGCCCGGCTGCCGATCCAGGACAGTGAGGACTTCGCGCGCTTCCTCCTCGCCGAGTTCGCCCACCAGCAGTCGACGGTGATGGTCGCGCCGGCGCCGGGCTTCTACGCCACCCGCGGACTCGGCAACGACGAAGTGCGCATCGCCTACGTTCTCAAGAAGGAGGATCTGGCGCGCTCCGTCGAGGTCTTCGCGGCCGGCCTCACAGCCTACCGTGCAGCGCGCGGGCTCGGCCCGATCGACGCCCTCGCGGAGGCGGGAGCGACACGCTCTCGCCGGCCCGACTTCTTCACTCCGGCGGTCTGAGCCGGCTCCCGTGGCGGGTCTCGCCAGAGCTGTGCGCACCCTTCTCGGAACCACTCCTGAATGCTGATCTACGGCGCCAACGGTTACACCGGTGAGCTGATCGCGCACGAAGCGGCCCGACGCGGACTCGCTCCGGTCCTCGCCGGCCGCGACGAAGCCGCGGTCGCGACGCTCGCCCGGTCGCTGGCACTTCCCTGGCGGGCCTTTGCGCTCTCCGATCCGCAGGCGGTCGCGCAGGGTATCGCCGGCGCCGGAACCGTCCTCCACTGCGCCGGGCCGTTTGTTCGCACCAGCCGGGCGATGGTCGACGCCTGCCTCGCGGCGGGCCAGAGCTACCTCGACATCACCGGCGAGATCCCGGTCTTCGAGGCGGTGCTGGCCCGCGACGCCGAGGCGAAACAGGCCGGGGTCGTGCTGCTCCCCGGGATCGGCTTCGATGTCGTGCCCACCGACTGCCTGGCGCTCCAACTCAAGGAGCTCCTCCCGGACGCCACTCACCTCGACCTCGCCTTCGTCTCCGAAGGCGGCGGATGGAGCCCGGGCACGCTCGCCACGATGATCGAAAGCCTGCCGCACGCCGGCGCGATGCGCCGCAACGGCCGCATCATGCCGCTGCCTCTGGCGGCAGAAGTGCTGGAGATCGACCTGCCGGTGGGCAGACGGACGGTCATGAGCATCGCCTGGGGAGATATCGCCACCGCCTATCGCACCACAGGCATCGCGAACATACGTACCTTCACCGGCGTTCCAGCGCGCACGGTGCGGCGTCTGCGGCGGCTGCGCCCGCTTCTGCCGCTCGCCGGCTGGAAGCCGGTCAAACGACTGCTCGAGCGCTGGGTGCGGCGGAGCGTGACCGGACCGAACGCGACGCAACGCCTGGAGGGACGCACCTGGATCTGGGGCACGGTCCGCAATTCGGCGGGAGCGAGCGTCACGCACTGCTTCGCGACCGCCGAAGGCTATGCGCTCACGGCGCGGACCGCCGTCGAAGGACTGCTGCGCGTGGAAAACGGCGCGCTCGCGCCCGGCGCGTGGACGCCGGCTCGCGCCTTCGGCGCCCGGTTCATCGCCGACTTCGACACCGGGTCCGATCCGGAGGTCGAACCGTCGATCGTCAGCGGCGCCACGCCGCCGGCGTAACTTTCCGCGCGGCGTTCCGTATCTCCTCATGAAGGCGAGAGACGAGCTCTCTCCTCCAATTTCTCCTTGGGAAGGGCGCCGCGTCCAACGGCGCCCTATTTTTTTGCGCGACGCTTCGGGCGAGCGGCGGTAGAATCCCTCCACGATGCGCCGCCTCCTGTACTTCTTCGCCGCCGTGGCGACGCTCGTCGCCGGTCTGGTCGCGTTCACGACTCTGCCCACTGGCTCTGCGATCGCCAACTGGGCCCCCTGCCCGCGAAACTGGGCATGGAGTGATGCCTACCTGCCTCGGCGAAGTCCCCTCCAGTCGCTCGCCTTCCGGATCGGCAAGGCGCACGCCAAGATCTGCTACGGCAGTCCGGCGCTCGCCGGACGGACGATGATCGGCGGGGATGCCGTGCCCTACGGCAAGCTCTGGCGCACCGGCGCCAACGAGCCCACCACCCTGCACCTAGATCACGTCGTGCGTGTCGGCGAGCTCGTGCTCGGGCCTGGCAGCTACTCGATCTACACTTTTCCCGGAGAGCGCGACTGGACGGTGATCTTCAACCGCGCCACGCGTCAGTGGGGACTCGAGTCCGAGTACAACGAAGAGGTCGCTGCCCAGGAAGTAGGCAGGATTCTGGTTCGCGCCCGGGCCACGGACGGTCTGGTGGAGCGGTTGACCTTTTCGTCTGAAACCTCGGCGACCGCGGCGGTCGACCTCCTTCTCGACTGGCAGCAGACCCGGATCCGGCTGCCGTTCGATTCCGGCTTCGCGGCCCCGGACGCTGACGACAGACAGGGCGTCCCCGGACCCGACTGATCGCAGGCACCGAAGAAAACGGCGTTTGGCCGGCGTCCGGACTCAGACGATGCCGCGCCCGCGCAGCTCTGCGAGCTCCCGCGGGGTGAGACCGAGCTCGCCGCAGAAGATCTCCTCATTGTGCGCACCGACCTCCGGCCCCGCCCAGTCGGTCGCGCCGGGGGTCGCAGCGAGCCTGGGCAGCATTGCCGGCAGGAGGAGCGCTCGCCCCGCCACCTCGACGCTCTCGAACAGCCCGCGCGCGCGATAGTGCGGATCGGCGAACATGTCGGCGACGGTGTAGATCGTCGACGCCGGCACCGCGACCGCGACGAGCCGATCGACCAGGGCATCCGCTGGCTGGGTGCGCGTCCAGGCGGCGATCGCCTCGTCGATCTCGACCTGGCGGCGGAGACGGCCGGGATTCCCCCCGAGCTCCGGATCGGCCGCGAGGTCCTCG
>JBDSRU010000020.1:0-3357 GCA_039929145.1 Thermoanaerobaculia bacterium | reverse complement strand
CCGAGTCCGCCGAGTCGGCGTTCTTCTGGTTCTTCAACTCGACCAACTTCGAGATGGGCGTCAAGATGGTCGACGCCTGCGTCGCGCCGTTCAATCGCTACTGGGTCTTCGTCAGCGGCCTGACCTCGCAGGAGTACCGGGTGCGGGTGACCAAGATGTCGACCCCCGAGCAGGTGACCTACTTCAATCCGCTCAACAACCTGCCGACGACCGAGGGCGATACCGACGCGTTCACCTGTCCCTAGGGGGCGGCTTCGCTTGCGAGGCCAGTTGAATGGTCTACCGACGTTGGGCGTCTTCGGCCCATTTTTCTTGGCGCTCTCGCGGTCGGGGTAGCGACGAGGCGGGAATCCTGTCCGGGCTCATAGGCTACAGACCGTCGGTGGTCGTTTTCGCATCGAGCCCTTCGACCCTGGATGGTGGTCGTCCGTAGGCCGCAGCCCGGTCGCCCGAACAGGATTCCCGCCTCGTCGCTCCCCCTCGACTGCCGGATGTGAACATCGGTTCAAGGCACAGGTAAGGAACACGACTGGAGCCGGGTGGGAATTTGCGAGCTGGATGAAGGCAGGCCTCGTCGCTCCCCCTCGACTTTCGAAGGTGAACAGCGGTTCAAGGCCCAGCTTGGACCATCGTTGGTGGGGCGGGGGCGAAGTGACGGGTTGGTTCTCCGGAGGCCGCGCGCACCGGGCTGCGGTGTACGGACGACCACCAACAGGGGTCGAAGGGCTGGATGACATGGCGACCACCGGCGGTCTGTAGCCTATGAGCACGGCCGGAGGCGAGCCAACCCGTCATTTCGCCTCCGCCCTGCGAAGAAGCCCCGCAGTCTGAAGCCAACCTTTCCGAGCCTTGGATCCCAATCCAAGACGATGCCGAAAACCGCTCGCCCTACTTCGCGTCGCCTTTCGTCCACTGATCGAGCCAGTCGAGCACCGTGTCGTGCCAGAGGATCGAGTTCTGCGGCTTCAACACCCAGTGGTTCTCGTCCGGGAAGTAGAGCAGCTTCGACGGGATCCCTTTGCGCTGCGCCGCCGTGAAGGTGGCGAGGCCGCCGGTGTCGACGACGCGGTAGTCGAGCGCGCCGTGGACGACGAGCACCGGAGTCTTCCAGTTCTTCACCAGGTCGACCGGGTTGTGCTTCGAGTAGCCGGCCGGGTTCTCCCACGGTGTCCCGCCGTGCTCCCACTCCGGGAACCAGAGCTCCTCAGTCGCATAGTAGGCGTAGCGCTCGTCGAGGTTGCCGTCGTGGGCCACCAGGCACTTGAAGCGGTCCGGCCAGGCACCGGCGATCCAGTTGATCATGTAGCCGCCGTAGGAGGCCCCGAGAGCGCCAACCCGATCGCCGTCCATCCAGGGGTGCGCCGCGAGCGCTGCCGCCAGCCCCTTCTGCAGGTCCTCGAACGGCTTGCCACCCCAGTCGCCACGGATGGCATCGGTGAACGCCTGGCCGTAGCCGGTCGAGCCGTGGAAGTCGACCATCACCGCCGCGTAGCCGCGCGCGGCGTAGGTCTGAGGGTTCCAGCGATAGTGGAAATCGTTGCCGAACGAGCCCTGCGGGCCGCCGTGGATCAGAAAGGCGACCGGATACTTCTTCGCCGGATCGAAGTCGACCGGCTTCACGATATAGGTGAAGACCATGTCGCCACCGGCACCGCGGAAGCTCATCTGCTCGGGCTCGCCGAGCTTCACGCCCGCGAGGAGCTGGTCGTTGACGTGTGTGATCCGCTGCTCGTCCGTGCCATCGAGCTTCGCGGACCAGAGCTCGGCGGGCGACTTGAGATGATCCTTGCTGTAGACCAGCCTGCCGCCGGCCGCGAGACCGATCGATCCGTTGTGGCCCGCTGCGATGAGGGTGCGCGGGGCGCCGCTCGCCACATCGATGGCGAAGATCGCCTTCTGGCCGACATCCTGCGCCGAGACGTAGAGCGTCTTGCCATCTGCCGACCAGACGATCTCCTCCGGCGAGCGATCCCAACCCTGCGTGAGGACCCGGTCGGCGCCGTCGAGGCCTTCGCGCACCACGAGGACGAAACGGTCGGCTTCGAAACCGGGGCGCGCCATCTTCATGTAGACCAGCAGCTTGCCGTCAGGCGAGAACGATGGCTGAGTGTCCCACGCCGGATTCGTGGTGAGCTTGCGCGGCGCTGCCGAGCCGTCGAACGGCGAGTAGAAGAGATCGAAGTTCGTCGACCAGGCTTCCTCCCGTCCGACGTTCCGCGCCGAGTAGACGAGCCCCTTGCCGTCAGCGGTGAAGGTGTACTCCTCCGCTCCACCGAAGGGCCGGGACGGCGCGTCCGCGTCGAAGCCGGGCATCAGATCCACCGGAGTAGCACCGTCCGCCGGCATCGAGAAGAGGTGGTTGCGCCGGCCGTCGGACCAGGTGTCCCAGTGGCGGACGAACAGGGCGTCGTAGATCTTGCCCGAAGCCTGGCGGCCTGCGGCCTCATCGAGCTTCATTTTCGTGCAGGCGAGGTCGGCAGCGCAGACCGGAAAAACCTCGAGGCTGAACGCCAGGCGGGTGCCGTCCGGCGAAACCTCGAGGTTCGAGACGTCCACGGGCAGGTCGGAGACCTGCGCCGCCTCGCCGCCGTCCAGATGCAGGCGGAAGATCTGCGAAGAACCGCTGCGGGTCGAGAGGAAGTAGATCGACCGGCCGTCCGCCGACCAGCGGCCGTTGAAATCGCCCGACTTGTGGGTCGTGATCTGCCGCAGGCCGCTGCCATCAGCACTCACCAGCCAGAGGTCGTTGCGCCCGGCGTTGCCTTCGACATCGGTGGTGCGCAGGGTGAAGAGCACCTGCGTTCCGTCCGGCGAGATCTGCGGGTCGGAGATCCGCTGCATCGCGAGGAGATCGTGCACGGTGAAGGGATGCGGATCAGCGATCGCTACCGCCGCGGCGGCGCGATACGGCGACGCCAGCGCAAGCACGAAAGCGAAAAGACCGGTAAAGGAAAGCAGCATGCGTTGGACGCGCTCGACTCTCATGGCAAGGTCTCCAGGTCAGGAACTGCCGGAAGCAGGGGATCGGAAACAGGCAAGCGGTGCCGCCCGCTGGACGATCGTACCCCACGCCACCGCAGTACCGAAGGGTCCCGCCCGTCCCGGTGGCGCCCCGGGCCGTTGCGCGCTCGCCTCCTCCGCCGACCGGTCCACCCCCTTTACCAGCAGCCTTTCGCGTTCCGCCGACCGAGCTCTTCGGAGCGACTCACACTGAAGTGGAATCACTTTTGTCTTTTCAAGAGGCATTGCTTTTGTCTTTTCAAGAGGCATTTCTTTTGCGCCGCGCTCGATAGAATGCCCGCCCATGGCCAGCGAAATGAATGCCGCGAGCAGCCGCAATCCGGCGCTCACTCCCCG
>JBDSRU010000019.1:0-4320 GCA_039929145.1 Thermoanaerobaculia bacterium | reverse complement strand
CGAGTTCGGCGTCTCGGCGCTCTGCTGTTGGGCTGCAGTTCTCTGCTGGTTCTGGCCGCCCCGGGCGTCGCGCAGGTCGGCAAGGCCGGAACGACGACCGTCGTCCCCGATCAGTTCCTGCGCCGCTGGGATCCGTTGACGGTCTTCTTCGCTGCACCCACCGGGCCCGCGGCCGGCGGGCCCGAAGACGCTCCCGCGCGGTATGTGCAGCTGCAGCCGGAGCAGCCGGGTGCCTTCACCTGGCTTGACGCGCGAACGCTGCAGTTCCGGCCGGCCGAACCGTGGCCGCCGCTCGCCACGGTGACAGTCAAGGTCTCCGGCAAGAGCTTCCGCCTTTCGACGCTGATGGCCGCGCCGACCGCGAGTCAGCCGGCGAACGGCGCCGAAGGTCTGCCGCCCCTCGAATCCATCGGCCTCAGCTTCCCGGAGCCGATCGCTCCCGAGGCACTGGCGCGCGCCGTGTCGATCGAGCATCGCCCGCTTCCCGGACTCGCCGGCGACGACACCCGGCGCCTGTCGCGCCAGGACTTCGAGGTCAAGAGTGTCGAGCGCGCTTCGCCGGGCGACGCTGCGAGCTACGTCCTGCGGTTGCGACAGCCCATTCCGCTCGGGCGCAAGGTTCTCGTGCGCTTCGCGCTGCGGCTGGCGGACGAGGCGCAGAACGGTGCTGCGCCGGGCCCGGCGGGAGGAGCCGTCGCCGAGCTTGCGTTTTCCACCGCCGAGCCGTTCCGGGCCGTGCGCTTCGGTTGCCGCAAGACACAGCTGCCGGTCGTCGCCAGCGGGGCACGCTACCCGAGCGAGCAGGCGCTCGCCTGCGAGGAGAGCGACCCGGCGATCGTGGTCGAGTTCAACGCGCCGCTCGAAGCGCTCGCCGAGGCCGGCGCGATCACCGGCCGCAACTTCGTCCGCGTCACCCCGGCGGTGGCGAACTTCGCCTTCACTCTCGCCGGCAAGCGGCTCGAGGCGCGCGGCGACTTCGCCCGCGAGACCGCCTATCGCGTGACCCTCGCTCCCGCCGCTCTGCGCGACCAGAGCGGCCGGACGCTCGATCTCACGGCGGCGAACGAGCTCACGCTGTCGTTCGCCCGCCCGACGCCGTTCCTGCACTGGAGCGCCGCATCGGGTGTCGTCGAACGCGGCGGACCGATGATGGTGCCGCTCTCCGGCCGCGGCGACGAGCGACTCGATCTGCGTCTGCACCGTATCGATGCGCTCGACCGTTCGTTCTGGCCTTTCCCCGACCGGCCCGTGGAGGTCGACGAGAGCCAGCGGCCACCCGGCCCCGGTGAGCGCCCGCAGCCCTACACCGTGGTCGAGCCGTCGATCTCTCCAGCCGGGTTGGCGCAGCAGATCGCGGCACTCGGCTCGCCCGGGATTTCGGTTCTGGTCGATCTGCCGCTGCGCCGGGACGGCGCCGGCGCGGCGTTCGGGCTCGATCTCGCACCGCATCTCGCGAAGCTCTCCGGTGGCGCAGCGGCGGGCAGCTATCTGGTGGGCTTGCGCCGCGTGGATGGCAGCTCGCAGCGCAGCTGGATGCGTCTCCAGGTGACCGATCTGGCGCTCGCGACGCTCGAAGAGGCGCAGCGCACGGTCTTTGTCGTCACCTCGCTCGCCAGCGCACAGCCGCTCGCCGGCGCCGAGGTCACAGTCGAGGGCAGCGTGCGGCGCGGCAGCAGCGATGTCTCCTGGGAGACTTTCTTCCGCGGCTCCACCGACGCCTCGGGACGGATTGTCTGGAAAGTTCCGGGATCGGAGTCGGCCGTGAACCGTGAGGTGCGGCGGATCGTCGTCACGCGCGGCGACGACCGACTCGTGCTCGACCCACAGAAGGCTCCCGACGGCTTCCAGAACGGGAGCTGGTCGCCTTCCAGCGAACGCTGGCTGCAATGGACGCAGGAGGGGCTCACCTGGCGCGGCGAGCAGCCGCAAGGTCTGGCGCACCTCTTCGTCGAGCGTCCGGTCTACCGGCCGGCCGAGCCGGTGCACATCAAGGGCTTCCTGCGCCGGCGGTTTCAGGGTCATCTCGAAGCGCTTTCCGGCGCCGGCTTCCTCGTCGTCGAGGGGCCGGGAGACCTCGTCTGGCGCTATCCGCTGACCGTCGCCGACAACGGCAGCCTGTACTGGAAGTTCGACGAGAAGGACCTGCCCACCGGCACCTACCGCGTGCACTTCGAGTTCACGAACGGCGACCTCCAGCTCACCGGCACGACCAGCTTCCGCAAGGAGGCCTACCGCCTGCCGCAATTCGAGGTCCGGCTCGACGCGCCCGAGCGCGCGGCGCTCGATCGCCCGTTCGACGTCGACCTCACGGCGAGCTACTACGCCGGCGGACGGGTCGCGGCGCGTCCGGTCGCCTGGAGAGTCACGCAGTTTCCATACGACTGGACGCCGAAGGCGCGCACCGGATTCTTCTACTCGTCCGACGGCCGCTTCTCCCGCGTCGCCCGTTTCGAGTCGACGCCGGCGCTCGAGCGCACCGACAGCACCGACGAGTCGGGGAGCGCGAAGTTGACGCTCAATCCGGCGGTCGAGGCGACCGCGCAGCCGCGCACCTACGTCGTCGAGGCGACGGTGGTCGGCGCTGACGATCAGACGGTCACTTCGACACGCTCGATCGTGGCGCTGCCGCCATTCGTGCTCGGCCTCGAAGTGCCGCGCTACGTCGAGCGCGCGACCGGCGCCGGGCCGCTGCGGAGTCGTGTCCTCGTGGTCGGTCCCGACGACAAGCCGATCGCCGGACAGAAAGTGACGGTGCGGCTCATCCATCGGCAATGGCACGCGCATCTGCGCGCCAGCGATTTTTCCGATGGTGTCGCGCGCTACATCACCGAAGTCGTGGACGAGAAGGTGCTCGAGCGCCAGATCCTCTCGACAGGCGACGCGCTCGCCGTCGATCTCGAGCTGCCCGAAGCGGGGGTCTACGTCGTCGAGCTCGAGGCCCACGACCGGCTCGGCCGGGCCCAGACCGTGGCGGTCGACCTGTTCGCCGGCGGTGGTGAAGCGGTCGCCTGGGAGAAGCCTCCGGCGGCGGTCTTCCAGGTCACTCCGGACAAGTCGAAGTACGAGCCTGGCGACGTGGCTCGGCTCGTCCTCCAGAGCCCCTTCCAGAGCGGAGAGGCGCTGGCGGTGGTCGAGGCGCCGGACGGCAACCGCTACAGCTGGTTTCCGGTGCGCGCCGGCCAGGCGACGTTCGAGCTTGCCGTGGAAGGCGACTGGGCACCGCGTCTGCCGGTGCACTTCCTGCTGATGCGCGGCCGGCTCGCCGGAACGAAGCCGGTGCCCGGCAATGCGACCGACCTCGGGAGGCCATCGACCTTCGGCGCCACCACCTGGCTCGACGTCGAACCGAAGGACAACCGCGTCGTCGTCGAGCTCGAGTATCCCGAGCGCGCCCGCCCGGCTCAGGAAATCGAGATCGGAATCCGGCTCAAGGACCCCGACGGCGCGCCGCTCGCCGGCGAGGTGACTCTATGGCTGGTCGATCAGGCGGTGCTCGCGCTCGGCAGGGAGGCGCGGCTCGATCCGTTGCCGAGTTTTCTCGCCGCGGTGCAGTCGTTCTTCACCGCGCGTGACACGCGGTCGATGATCTTCGGCTTCCTGCCGTTCGTCGAGCGCCCGGGCGGCGACGAAGGCGAAGAGGGCAAGAACCTCCTCGACCGTCAGACGATCCGCAAGAACTTCCAGGCGGTGCCGTACTACAACCCGACCATCGTGGTCGGTCCGGACGGCCTGGCGCGGGTGTCGGTGAAACTCTCCGACGACCTGACGAATTTCAAACTGCGCGCCAAGGCGGTTTCGGGCGCCGAGCGCTTCGGTTTCGCCGTCGGCCATCTCGAGGTGCGGCAACCGGTCGTCGTCCAGCCGGCGCTGCCGCGCTTCGTGCGGCCCGGCGACCGTTTCCTGGCTGGCGCGACCGGACGGGTGGTCGAGGGTGGGGTCGGACCCGGCAAGGTTTCTGCCCGGTTCGAAGGTGTGACGCTCGAAGGGGAGGCGACGCGGTCGTTCGACTGGATTGCAAACCGCGCGCAGCGATTCGACTTCCCGGTGCTCATTCCCACGCCGGGATACGACGCCTCTGGGCGGCTAACGCGCAGCGACGTGGTCTTCCGTATCGGCGCCGAGCGCTCCTCCGACGGTGCCGGCGACGCGGTCGAAGTGCGGCTGCCGCTGCGCGACGATCGCGACCGCATCGTTCTCACCGACCTCGCCACGCTGGTGCCCGGCACGCCGTGGAAGATGCCGGAGGCCGAGGAGGCGGTGCGGGCCGGCTCACTGCGGCGAAAACTTCTGGCTTCGAACCAGCCGGGAATTCTCGAGCTC
>JBDSRU010000018.1:0-6870 GCA_039929145.1 Thermoanaerobaculia bacterium | reverse complement strand
CGCCAGCGGCCAGACTCCGGAGGCGCACACGCTACAGATCGCCAAGCTGGCAGAGCAGCACGAAGCCCGGTGCCTCGTCGTCGATCCCACCTCGGCCCTTTTGCACGCCGGCGCCAGCGATTTCGCCATCGACGCGCTTCTGGGGCTGCTCGACAAGGCAAAACGCGCCGGTACCACCGTCCTCCTCACCGCCTCCGTCTCCGAGGGCGCCGATCCGATGCAGGAGAACAGCGCGGTTTCCATTTCGTCGATCGCCGACACCTGGATGCACCTCTCCTATATGGCCGCCGCCGGAGAGCGCAATCGCGCCCTGACGATCGTCAAGTCGCGCGGCACCGGGCACTCGAATCAGGTTCGCGAGTTGGTTCTGAGCAACCACGGGATCTCCCTGGTCGATGTCTACACCGCGGGAGGCGCCGTGCTGATGGGCACGATGCGGCGTCAGAGGGAGGAACAGGGCCGAGCCGAACAGACGAGGCTGGCGCGCCTGGAGGAGGCCCAACAGAATGAGGTCGCCTTCGCCATCGCCGAGACCCAGACCCGTATCGCGAGCCTGCGCGTCGAAGAGGAGCGCAAGAAAGCCGAGCTCCGGCGGCTGCAGGAGAGCTCACGAGCCGGGGCGGCCCTGGGCGCCGAGAATCTCGCCGTGCTGCGAACGCTGCGCGGCGCCGACCGGTCGTCGAAGGCCGCGATTCCGACGACGGTCGAGCGCCCGACACGGAGGAGAAAGTAGATGGCCGCTACCGGAAGCCTCTTGCTGCGGCTCTTCGTCGCCGGAGACTCGGCGGACTCGGCGATCGCGATCGCCAATCTCCACGCGCTTCTCCCCGAGAAGTCCGTTTCCCAGAGCGGACTCAAGGTCTCCATCGAGATCATCGACGTGCAACGTGAGCCGGCCCGCGCGGCACGAGACAACGTGATGGTCACGCCTACACTGCTGAAGGTCTCTCCCGCACCCCCTTGCCGGATTCTCGGGAATCTACGGAACCGGACGAGCCTGATGCTTCTTCTCGGACTCCCCGAGCCCGATCCGGCCTGAGCCGCCCTCCCGCCGGTCGGTCTCGCACTGCTCCAGGGCCGGTTCAGGCGGATCGACGCATCTCAGCGGAACTGCGGGTGGTCGAGGATCCGCCGCGCGACCGCGGCCTGCCGGTCGGCCAGGACATCGCTCGGGAAGCGAGCCTGCGAGCGGCCCCAGCGCTCGAGCCACTCAGACCCCAGAAGGTCGTGTCGACTCCCGGCGATGGGGTCGACCGCCGCGGCCGTCAGCGCGATCGTGCTCTCCGGCCGGCCGTCGGTGGGACGTCCCTTCGCCACCCAGAAGCCTGCCCCCAGCATCGCCACCCGCGCCGCGGTGGAGGCGGTGTAGGTGAAGAGCTCAACGGCTTTTCCCATGCAGGCGGCGTGCAGACGCTCGAAGTTCGCGAGCGTCCAGGCCTCCGGATGGGTGGAGCCCGAGAACAGGTCGTAGTACACCAGGTCGGGGGCGAAGGGCGCCCGCGCCATCGTCTCGGCGAAGTCCCCGTCGAGCAGCCCCCACTCGAGACCCGCGTGCGAGCGCGACGTCCACTCGCCGCGGGCGAGGAGAGTGGCCGGCCCGCCGTGGCGCAGATAGGGAAAGTGACGCTGATTCCTGAGCGCCAGCCGGAGCGGGTCGAGGTCGGACTCGAAGCTGACGATTCGAAGCCCGCGTACCCCGCCGACCACCGTGCTGGATGCGGCCTCTTCGTAGCACTGGATCGCCGCCATCGCGTTCGCCGCGGCGCCGAGCCCGACGTCCCAGACCACCAGCGGCGCCGCGTCCGCCATGTCCTCACCGTCACCAAGGCGCAAGCGCTCGCGCAGGCCCGACTGCTGGACGTAGAGGCTCCGGGCCTCGTCCATGGGCGGCGTGCGCGCATGCATCGTCTCGCCCGAAGCGACATGACGAATGCTCGCGAAGCCTGCGGGCGAAAGGTGCACGGCGTAGGCACCCTTCGTCAGGCCCGCCGAAGCGGCCGCTGACCGGATCTTTCGCACGCGCGATCGGCTCACCGGGTTGTCGAGATCGTCGGCGCTGAGCGCGACCCGCTTCGCGCGATAGAAATCCGCGAAGTTGTCCGCCAGGATGCTCTCCCGCATCTCGCGCATCAGGCGATGGTAGAAGTGCAGATTGTGCTGACCCAGGAGCTGCCAGCCGAGCGGCTCACGCACCTTGATCAAGTGGTGCAGATAGGCGCGTGAGTGGCGCGGGCAGGTTGGGCAGTCGCAGTCCGGATCGAGCGCGATATCGGCCATTGCATGCGCTCCCCGGCGCATCTGCAGGTAGCCGCGAGCGGTGAAGGCGCCGCCGCGCTGCGCGACCTGCGTCGGGATGATGCAGTCGAACATGTCGACCCCCCGGTGCACTGCCTCCAGGAGGTCGAGCGGCGTGCCCACGCCCATCAGGTAGCGCGGCTTGTCCTGCGGCATCTGTTCGGCGGTGAACGCGCAGACGTCCTCGCGCTCCTCGCGGCTCTCGCCCACCGCCAGGCCGCCGATGGCATAGCCATCGAACGGCATCTCGGCCAGGCGCGCCGCAGACTCGCGCCGGAGGTCGGGGAAGAGAGCGCCCTGCACGATGCCGAAGAGGGCTTGCGGCGACTCCCCCCTCGCCCGGAGGCTGCGCTCCGCCCAGCGAGCGGTGAGGTCCGCCGCGGCCCGCGCCGTGGCCAGGTCGGCGGTCGAGGCCACGCAATGGTCGAAGGCCATCATGATGTCGCCGCCGATCGCGATCTGGGTCTCGATGCTCGACTCCGGGGAGAGGAGCACGGACCGGTGATCGACGTAGCTGCGGAAGGTGGCGCCTTCTTCGGAGAGGGTGCGCGCGCCGGGGAGCGAGTAGACCTGGTAGCCACCGGAATCGGTCAGCACCGCCCGCGGCCAGCTCATGAACCGATGGATACCCCCCATGCGTCGCATGACTTCCACACCGGGGCGCAGCATCAAGTGGTAGGTGTTGGCGAGCAGCACCTGTGAGCCCGACTCGAGGAGCGTCTGTGGCAGCTGCGCCTTCACCGTGGCCTGGGTGCCCACCGGCATGAAAACCGGCGTCAGGACCTCGCCGTGAAGGGTCCCCAGAATCCCGGCACGGGCGCTCGAACCGCTGGCCGTCGCGACCGTCCGAAAGCCTTGGTGGGGCCGAATCATCGATGCGAGAGCCGGCGCAACGGCCGTCCTAGAGGTCGAACTGGCGCAGGTGGTGATCGAGGTGCTTGTAGACCAGGCGGCCCCACTGTTCGCCGGTCAGCGCGCCGAAAAAGGAGTGCACCGACTCGCCGGCCCGCTGCGGACCGCGCTCAACGAAGCGCGTGACCGCCGCCCGGAGCCGGGACATCTCGGCAGTGAAGTCGCACGGCGTGCCGATGACCATCTTGGGATCGGTCGGCGAGCCTTTCGGAAGGGGCGCGTCGCCCAGGTACTTGTCGCGCACGAACGGCGCGAGGAGCTTGCCGAACAGCCGTTGACGGCGCGTAGCGTCATCCATCGGCAGCTCGAGGGCGATGGAGCAGTGGGCGAGCATCTGCGCGGCGCTCATCTTTCCCCATTGCCGCTGCGCTTCGGGCCGCAGCGCTTCGAGCCGCGTCAGAATCTGCTGTCGATCTGCCGCGACGAAGATGGACCCGAGGGACGGTTCCGGCATGGCGAAGCTCCTTTGGACCTAGGGTACGAGGACTGCGGGTGGGCGCGCCGCGAGGGAGCGCGAAAGGAACTGGCCGGTGTAGCTCGCTTTCACCTTCGCCACCTGCTCCGGAGTCCCGCTGGCGACCAGGCGTCCACCGCCCGAGCCGCCGTCGGGCCCCAGGTCGACAAGCCAGTCGGCGGTCTTGATGACGTCGAGGTTGTGTTCGACGACGATCACCGTGTTGCCGAGATCGACCAGCCGGTGAAGCAGTTGCAGGAGCTTGCGGACGTCGTCGAAGTGCAGACCGGTGGTCGGCTCGTCGAGCAGATAGAGGGTCTTGCCCGTCGATCGCTTGCAGAGCTCGGTGGCGAGCTTGACGCGCTGGGCCTCGCCGCCGGAAAGCGTCGTCGCCGACTGGCCCAGGTGAAGGTAGCCCAGACCGACCTCGGCCAGCGTCGACAGGATGCGCTCGACCGCCGGGATGTTGCGGAAGACTTCGTAGGCCTGCTCGATCGTGAGCTCGAGGATCTCGGCGATGTTCAGGCCCTTGTAGCGGACGGCGAGCGTCTCGCGGTCGTAGCGCTTGCCGCCGCAGACCTCGCAGGTGACGTAGATGTCAGGCAGGAAATGCATCTCGATCTTGATCTGGCCGTCACCGCCGCAGGCCTCGCAGCGGCCGCCGGCGACGTTGAAGCTGAAGCGCCCGGCCTTGTAGCCGCGCGCTCGCGCCTCCGGCGTCATCGCCATGAGATTGCGGATCTGACCGAAGACGTTGGTGTAGGTCGCCGGGTTCGAGCGCGGGGTGCGGCCGATCGGGCTCTGGTCGATGGCGATGACCTTGTCGAGATTCTCGACGCCGGTGAGGCGGTCGTGCTTTCCAGCGAGCTCCGAGGCCTCGTAGAAATGCCGCGCCAGCGCGCGGTGCAGGATGTCGTTGACCAGGCTGCTCTTTCCCGAACCGGATACCCCCGTGACGACGGTGAAGGCGCCGAGCGGAAACTCGACGTCGAGGCCGCGCAGGTTGTTGTGCCGCGCCCCCTCGATGACCAGCTTCTTGCCGTTGCCGGCGCGCCGTTTCTTCGGAATGGCTACCGCCAGCTCGCCGCGCAGATACTTGCCGGTGAGCGAATCGGGAGCCAGGGATACCTGCTCCGGAGTGCCGCAAGCGACGAGCTCGCCGCCGTGGATTCCGGCGCCGGGCCCGAGGTCGAGCACCCAGTCCGCGGCGAGAATGGTGTCTTCGTCATGCTCGACGACCAGAACGGTGTTGCCGAGATCGCGCATCCCCTTGAGCGTCGCGATCAGGCGGTCGTTGTCGCGCTGATGGAGGCCGATCGACGGCTCGTCGAGCACGTAGAGCACGCCCATCAACTTGGAGCCGATCTGGGTGGCCAGGCGGATGCGTTGACTCTCGCCGCCCGAGAGCGTCGCCGAGGATCGGTCGAGTGTCAGGTACCCGACTCCGACATCGTCGAGGAATCCGAGGCGGTCGCCGACCTCCTGAAGCACCTTGGCGGCGATCGCACGCTCGCGATCGGACAGGCTGAGCGTCGGCACCAGACGGCGGAGCTCGGAAACGGGCATCGTGGTGAGCTCGTCGACGGCATGGCCGGCGACAGTGATCGCCAGCGCCTCGGGGCGCAGCCGCCGCCCCTTGCAGTCCGGGCAGAGGCGGACCGACATGTACTTCTCGATCTCGCCGCGCACCATCTGGGAGTCGGACTCGCGGTAGCGGCGCTCGAGCATCGGCACCACTCCCTCGTACTTGCCCTCCCACTTGTAGCTCGACTTCTTGCCCTTGAACTCGAACTGCAGCTCCTGCTCGCCGCTGCCCTCCAGGATCACCGCCCGCGCCTTCGCCGAGAGCCGGTTCCAGGGCGTGCGGAGCGAGAAGCCCATCGCCTTGGCGAGGGTCTCGATCATGCGCAGGCGCCACGACTTCGAGCCCGGCTGGAAGAGCGACAGCGCCCCGGCGTCGATCGAACGCTCGGAGTCGATCACCACCTTCTCCGGATCGACTCCCATGAGGGTGCCGAGACCGGTGCAGGTCGGGCAGGCGCCGTAGGGGCTGTTGAACGAGAACAGGCGCGGCGTGATCTCGGAGAGGCTGGTGCCGCAAGTCGAGCAGGAGAAATTCTGCGACAGCGTCTCTTCCGGAAGCCCTTCGGGCGCCGCGACCACCAGGCCGCTGCCGACCTTGAGCGCCGTCTCGAGCGAGTCCGCGAGCCGCTTGTCGAGGCCCGGCTTGATCACCAGGCGGTCGATCAGGATGTCGATCGAATGCTTCTTCTGCTTGTCGAGGGTGGGGATCTCTTTCGAGAGGTCGCACGCCTCGCCATCGATGCGAGCCCGCAGGAAACCCTGGCGCGCCATCTCGGTGAGCTGCTTCTTGTACTCGCCCTTCTTGCCGCGCACGTAGGGAGCGTAAAGGAGGAGCTTCGTCCCTTCCGGCAGACCCGAGAGCCGGTCGACCATCTGCTGCACGGTCTGGGGCCGGATCTCCTGGCCGCAGGTCGGGCAGTGCGGAATCCCGATCGAGGCGTAGAGGAGCCGCAGATAGTCGTGGATCTCGGTCACCGTACCGACGGTCGAGCGCGGATTCCGCGACACCGACTTCTGCTCGATCGAGATCGCCGGCGAGAGGCCGTCGATGGCGTCGATGTCGGGCTTCTCGACCTGCGGCAGGAACTGCCGGGCGTAGGCGGAGAGCGACTCGACGTAGCGCCGCTGGCCCTCGGCGAACAGGGTGTCGAAAGCGAGGGAGGACTTGCCGGAGCCCGACACCCCGGTGATGACCACCAGCCGATTGCGGGGGATCTCGAGGTGAAGGTTCTTGAGGTTGTGCTCGCGTGCGCCGCGTACGACGATGGCATCCATAAGGACGCGCGACTCTAACACGGCGGTAACCAGGCGTAAAGACTGGCGGGATGAACCCTCGTCTTCAGGCCACGGACGCCGACCAGTTCGCGGTGGTGCCGTTCGCGAAACCGTCGGAGGGGACCTTCGGTCTCGCGCAAATTGGACGGTTCTCGTTCCCGTCTTGCTCAAGGCGTCAGTTGCCAGCGCCCCTCTCGGATCTGGACAATCCAACAACCTTCCCGTACAGTTTTCCGTACATAAAGGGAGATCCGCCATGGACGCCATCACCTACACAGCCGTTCGCGCCAACCTCGCCAGTGCGATGGACCAGGTCTGCGACGACCATGAGCCCTTGATCATCACGAGGA
>JBDSRU010000017.1:0-4116 GCA_039929145.1 Thermoanaerobaculia bacterium | reverse complement strand
TGCGAAGCGGCGAGGCGTTCGACGGCGCGGCGCTCATCGGCGGCGCGCAGCGCGGTGTCGGTCACCAGGAGCTCGGCGCCAGGCGAGATCGGGGCCGGGCCGGAGCTCACGAGATCCCTCCCATGGCGTTGAACATCGGCATATAGATCGACACCAGCAGACCGGCCACCAGGATACCCATGATGACCAGCATCAACGGCTCGACGAGCGAGAGGATGCGCTGCATCCGGAGCTCTACCTCCTCGTCGTGGAAGTCGGCGATGTTGGTGAGCATCACGTCGAGCGAGCCGGTCGCCTCGCCCACCTTGACCATGTCGATCGCGAGGTCGGTGACGATGCCGGTGCCGTCGAGTGCCTCGTGCAGCGCCTTGCCTTCGCGCACCTGCTGCACCGTCGGGGCGATCTTTTCGCGCACGTAGAGATTGCTCACCGCGCGCCCGGAGATCTCCATCGAGGGCACGAGCGGCATGCCGCCGGCGAGCAGCGTGGCGAGCGACCGGCAGTACTCGGCGAGAGAGAACAGATGCAGGACCGGACCGAGGAAGGGGATACGCAGCCGCATGCGGTCGAGTCGCACGGCGCCCGAAGGCGTCCTCGCCCAGCGCCTCACGAGGATCACCGTGGCGGTCACGCCGGCGATGATGAACAGGATGTTGTCGCGCAGGAAGAGCGAGACGCCGAGCGTGATGCGCGTCAGCAGCGGCAGCTGCATGTCCATCGAGTCGTAAAACACGGTGAACCGCGGCATGACGAAGATCGCCATGACGAAGAGCATCGCGATCGACAGCCCGACCAGGACGCCGGGATAGACCAGCGCCGACACGACGCGCTTTCTCGCATCGATGACGAGCTTCAGGTAGCGGATGAACCGCCGCAAGACCTGCTCGAGCTCGCCCGTGCGTTCGCCGGCCTTGAGCGTCGCGGCGTAAAGGGGCGGAAAGACCGCGCCGAACGAGCCGAAGGCGTCCGACAGCTCTTCGCCGCTGCGCACGCGGTCACGCACCTGGGTCAGGATCTCCCTGAAATTCGGCTCGCGCAGGCGCTCGAGCATCAGGTTGAGGGCCTGCAGGAGCGGCAGCCCCGCCTTGAGCAGCGCCGCGAGCTCCTGGTTGAAGACCACCAGCGTCTTGTAGGAGATCTTGCGCGGCCCGCGCAGGCGCGCGAGGAGCTCCGTCGGCGAGGGCAGCCCGACCCGCCGTTCGATGGTGAAGATCCGCAGGCCCTGACGTTCGAGCTCGGCCCGGAGAACGAGCTCGTTCGCCGCGGCGCGGGTCTCGCGCAGCACTCGCCCTTCGGGCGTTCCGAGATGGCAGACGAATTCCATCGGCTACCGTCCTGCCACGAGAGGCGTGGCGCTCTGGTAGCGCAGCACGAGCAACAGCGCGCGATCTGACGCCTCGTCCCGGGTCAGGCCGAGAATGAGCGGCTGCTCGAGGCCGAGATTGACGACCGACCGGACGAGCTCGCGCTCGGGTTGCCCGGGCAGCGCGCGCACGATGCGAAATCCGGTGAGGCGGATCCGCTTGCCGTCCGCGACCGAGCCGAGCTCGAAGTTCAGCCGGTAACCCTCCGCCATCTCGTAGGCGACCGCTTCGCCTTCGCGGCTCGCGATCTCACCGTGCGCGAGCAGCGAGAAGGTTTCGAAGCGCATCAGTTGCCGCAGCCGGGTGAGCAGATCGGGCTCGATTCCGGTGTCGGGCGGAATCGGCGAGATCTTCGCGATCTCGGCCCGGATCAACGAAACGTCGATCCGCACCGGCAGGTTCTCGTGGTCAAAGGCGCGGATCGCAGTGGCGACCCGGCTCAGGGCGGCGAGATTGTCGCGCACCGCGATCGTGTTGCGGTTTGGATCGAGCTCGACAGAGCCCTGCACCGAGAGCAGCGGCCGCACAACGGTGAGAGCCTCGAAGACCGGCTTGCGTTCGAGACTGAAGACCATCAGGCGGATCCCGGCGCTCTCACCCGGGGCGCCGGTCTGCGGTGCGACCACGGAACGCGCTGGCGGATGCGCGGCCGGTCCGGGCGACTGCGCCGAGGCGCCGCCGACGAGCGCGAGGCCCAGCGTCGCAACACCGAGCCAGACGCGGACCGCTGGCGTTGAGGGCAGCGAATCAGACATCCAGGCTCGCGTCGACGATCATCACGACCGCCATGTCGGACTGCGGCAGCTCGTAGATGCGGGCCCCCGGGCGATCGAGCTCTTCGACGACGGAACCGAGCGACAGCGTCTCTTCGGCCATAACCGTTTCTCCGGCGATGACGACGCCGGATGCCGGAAGCAAGGCAAGAGTCGAGCGCTGCGGCCGCGGAGCGCCGGAGAGCGCCAGCAGAGAACAGACGCCCAGCGCGGCAGCCACTCTGGGGAGCGAGAGGCGGAAAGCTCCGCCGGCGCGGCGCGAAAGCGCGCGGTCACCGCCCTTTCCGACCCGGCCGGCGCGCACCAGAGCCGCCACCGCGGCCTGCATGTCGGCGATCTCGTCCGCGGCGACTTGACGCTCGGAAAGGCGCGCGAAAAGCAGCAGCGGATCGGCGGCGAGCGCTGACGCGCGACAACGGCCGCACTGCGCGGTGTGCTCCACGGCCTCCGTCCAGCCCGCCGGATCTTCGATCGGCGAAGCGTCGCGGGCTGCGACCAGAGCCCGCCAGTCAGGGCAACTCATGACTGGAACTCCTTGCCAGACTCCCGGCCCAACGCCTTCGGGGCAGCGACCGGGGGGCGCCCGCCTCCGGCGACTTCGCCGCGGGCATACTCCGGATAGCGCTCGACCAGCTTCTGCCGCAGGATCTTCCGCGCGTTGAACAGATGGTTGCGCACCGTCGATTCCTCGCAGCCGGCGATCGCGGCGACTTCGCTCGAATCGAGCCCTTCGGTCTCGCGCAGGAGAAAGATCAGACGCTGTTTTTCGGTCAGCTCGGCCGCGAGCTCGATGAAGATGCGCTCGACCTCAGCCTCCTTGAGCTCGGCCATCGCGCCGGTGGGGTGGCTCTCCGACGCCCGCAGGAGGTGAAAACGCACCGGCTCGGCCGCCAGATCGCGCGACCGGCGGGAACGCCAGTGGTCGATCGCCAGGTTGGTTGCGATGCGGTAGATCCAGGTGTTGGGACTCCAGCGGGTGTCGTACTTCGCCCGGCTCTCCCAGATCTTGAGGAAGGCCACCTGCACGACGTCGCGGGCCTCCTCCTCGTCGCGCACGATCCTGGCGGTGACCTGGAGCAGCGGCCGGGTTTTCCGCGCCACGAGCTCGGCCAGGGCCAGCTCGTCGTCGGCCTGAAGCAGGCAAAGCAATTCCCGATCGCTCCGCTCGGCGAGCTTCAGTCGTTCGCGGTTCTGGGAGTAGACCAACTCTGGCATGACCGGTTCCAGTTCGTTTCTACGGACGACCGGGCCGCTGCGTCCAAGCCTCGGAAGACGGCCGCGGCAATCGCCCCGGGTACGGGCAAAACACTGAAGCGCTTGATTATACTGCCCCTGTCCCGATGTGGTGGATCTATCAATTCCTGGCCGCCCTGGCCCTGCTCGCGGCCGGCCCCTGGCTGCTCCTTTTGCGCCGCCGGCACTACCTGCCGACGCTCCGGGGGAGACTCGGCGGCGGCCAGAAGGGCGGCGGCGGGGCTTCCTCGGGTCGCCGCACGGGAGAGCTCTGGATCCATGCGGTTTCGGTCGGGGAGGCGGTCGCGGCGGGAACGCTGGCGGCGAGGCTGCCCTCCGACCTGCAGGTGCTGATCACCACGATCACTCCGACCGGCCAACGCCAGGCTGAGGCCGTCGCGGCCCGGCTGGGCGACCGGGTCGCGGTGGCCTACCTGCCGTTCGAGCTCGGTTTCGCGATCCGGCGCTTTTTCGGCCGTTTCTCGCCTTCGGCGCTGGTCCTCGTGGAGGGCGACTTCTGGCCTCTGCTGCTGCGCGCGGTCCGCCGGCGCGCCTTGCCGAGCGCGGTCGTCAACGGCCGGGTGAGCGACCGCAGCTTCCCCCGCCTGCTGCGCTTTCGGCGATTCGCCGGGCCGCTTTTCTTCGCCCCGATCGACCGCTTCGGCGTGCAGACCGCGGTCGATGCCGAGCGCCTGATCGCCCTCGGCGTGCCGGGCGCGCGCATCACCGTCACCGGCAATCTCAAG
>JBDSRU010000016.1:0-6386 GCA_039929145.1 Thermoanaerobaculia bacterium | reverse complement strand
TCCCGCGGCGACGACCTGGCAGAGTCCGAGAATCCGCTCGAGACGCGCGCCCGTGAGATCGGTGAAGAGTCGGTAGGGCCCGCAACTTTGAGGAGCTGCAGGAGGAGCGAGGAACGAAACTGCGGCTTCGACGAGCACGGCATCGCCCGGAGATGCGGGCAGACCGGCCGGCAGGTCGACTGGCGGCGCAGGCGTGGGCACCACGACCGCGGAAGACGGCGGCGCAGGCGGCCGCCGTGCGGGGTCGCGGCAGGCCAGGACGGCAGCCAGGACGAGCGCTCCCAGCGCCAGCGCGTGAAACCGGCGAGAGGCGACCGTCTTCGATCCCTTTCCAAGCTCCCGTGCTGACGAGAGCGAGAACGCTGGATGGGCGGACGCCCGCCGGCAGCGAGCGGAGCGGTCGGAGCGGTCGGTCAGCTGGAGGGGTTCTCGACGCGAGTGCGGATTTCGGACTCGATCTTCGCCGTCACCCGGCTACCGGAAGGGACGTCGCGGGTGATCAGCGCGTGGGCGCCGATGAAGACGTCGTCGCCCACGACCACCGGACCGATGACGCTCGCCTGGGCGCCGACGGTCACGCGGTCCCCCAGCTTCGGCATGTCGCCGATGCGCGACAGCGTCGGAGCACCCAGCGTGACGCCATGCATCAGCAGGCAGTCGGAACCGATCTCGACCGCGTTGCCGATCACGATGCCGGTGCCATGGGCGATGCGCAGGCCCGGACCGATCCGGGCCGCTTGCGCGATGTCGACACCGGTCAGAAAGTGGTTCCAACGCGCGATCGCCGGCCCAAAGAACGGTATGCGACGCGCCTTGAACCAATGCGCGAGACGGTGGAGGACCACTGCCTGATAGCCGTTCTCGAACAGCAGGGATTCGAGGACGTACCAGGGGGCCGCTTTGCTCTTGATCTCGCGCAGGCGTCGCGTGTCGGCTGAGAGGTTGTCCCACATGGCGGAAAGATGGGTTAGGGTACCGCAAGGGAGGGCGCATGCGCGAGATCTGGGGACTCGTTCCCGCCGCCGGCAAGGCGACGCGGCTACGTCTCGACGCCCAGGGGCACCGCCGCAAGGGCCCGAGCAAGGAGATCCTCCCCCTGCCCCTCGCGCGCGGCGCGAGCGCCGACTCACCACCGCGCATCGCCTGCCAGGACCTGCTCGACAACTTCCGGCTCGCCGGCGTGGGGCGCGCTGTCGTACTGCTGCGCCAGGGCAAGTGGGACATTCCGAAACGGCTCGGCGACGGCAGCGAGTTCGGCGTCGCACTCGTCTATCGCGTGCTCTCGCTGACCGAAGCGTCGCGAGGCGTGCCGTTCACCCTCGCGACCGCGGCCCCCTTCCTCGGCGACCGGATGGTGGCCCTGGGTTTCCCCGATCTGCAGGTGCGACCGCGCGACCTGCTGGCCCGCCTCGTCCGCCACCGTGAGCAGAATCAGAGCGACCTCGCCCTGGCTCTCGTGCCTTGCGAGCGGCCGACAAGCTCCGACCTGGTCGAGCTCTCGCCGCGCGGCAAAGTGCGGCGGATCGAAATCAAGCCGGAGTCCTCGAGCCTCAAGTGGACCTGGGCGTTCGCGATCTGGACTCCGCGCTTCACCCGCTTCCTGGTGAAGTGGACGCAAAACTTCAACGCGCGATCGCTCCGTCTCGGCCGCGAGCCGCACGCCGCAGACATCTTCATCGGCGCGCTCGCTGAAGGCTTCGAGATTGACGCCCTGCAGGAACCTTCGGGCCGGGTGCTCGACATCGGCACGCCCGAATCCCTGCAGGCCGCCTCGGCTTTTCACTCGAGCTCGTAGACCGCGCCTTCGACCGGCACCTCGACCGGCCGTCCCGCACGCTTCTGCATTGTCTCGGCGAGACGCGCGAGATCGGCGGCGCTGCGTCGCGGGTGGTGATGCACGACCCAGAGCCGGCCCACCCCCGCAGCGCGCGCGAGATCCGCCACCGCGCCGGCGTCCGAGTGGCCGGTCGGCGCCGGATCGGTTTCAGCCGCCTCTTCTGCCGTCAGCCAGACTTCATGCAGCAGGAGTTTCACGCCGCGCACGAACTCGATCGTCGCCGGGTCGATCACGCTGTCGGTCACATAGGCGAGCTCGTCACCGATGCGCACGCCGACCGAACCGCCTGGATGCTTCTGGCGGCGCAGCAAGAGCCGCAACCCTCCGATCGCAAGCTCCGCACCGCTGAACGGGACGACCTCGACCGGCATCGGCCAGCGCTCGATCGGCAGCGGAAAGAGCGGCGGCGAGAGCAGGCTCCGTAGCCCTTCCGGTCCGAGCGAAGTCAGAGGCGGTGCCGGAGCGTGAATCCGCACCGGCCGATCGGCGGCGAGGCCAAGAAGGTAGGAGAGACCGACGACATGGTCGAGGTGGTAATGGGTGAGCAGGACGTCGAGCCGCCGGCCGGCCGGCAGGAGCTTCGCGATCTCCGGCTCGAGCAGCCGCGCGACGCCTGTGCCGGCGTCGAGCATCAGCGCCTCCGTCTCGGTAGCGAGCAGAAACGCCATCGTCTGACGGCCGCCGGCCGGCATGTAGCCCGCCGTGCCGAGCGCGGCGAGCCTCAAGGGGCTACCGGCTGCGCCGCTTCCGTCCAGCGCAGATCGGAAGAGAGGGTTCCGGCGTCGAGCAACTCGCGGATATGAGCCAGGCGCTTGAAGCGCGGGCCGTCGAACTCGGACTTCGTCAGGCCGGCCGCGAGATAGGAGTCGTAGATCTCGCGCGCGCCGCTCCTCGCATTCCATTTCAGGCGGAAGCCGGGGAAGGCGTGCGCGAATTTGTCGCAGCTCACACGGTAGTTGCGCGCGTCGGGACCGGCGCCCTGGGCGAAGGTGACCTCGCAGCCGGGGATCGTCTCGCCGACGATCGCGGCGAGCTCGCGAATGCGATAGTTCTCGACCGAGGAGCCGATGTTGAACGCCTGCGCGTGCACCTTCTCGCGCGGCGCATCGAGCAGCACGAGGAATGCGCGGCAGATGTCCTCGACATGGACGATCGGCCGCCAGGGAGTGCCGTCGCTCTGCAGGACGATCTTGCCGGTGGTGACTGCCCATGCGGTCAAGTTGTTGAGCACCAGGTCGACGCGCAAACGCGGAGAGATTCCGTAGGCGGTGGCGTTTCTCAGGAAGACCGGCGTGAAGGCTTCGTCCGCGAGACGGGTGAGCTCCTCCTCGAGCTTCACTTTCGAGACCGCGTAGGGCGTGAGCGGCGCGAGCGCCGCCTGCTCGTCCAGCAGACCGTCGCCCGAAGCGCCATAGTTGCTGCAGGACGACGAGAAGAGAAAACGTTCGACGCCGGCCTCCTTCGCGAGGCGGGCGAGCCGCAGCGAGCCTTCGAGGTTGATGTCTTTGGTCAGGTCCGGGTTGATGTCGCCGAGCGGATCGTTCGACAGCGCGGCAAGGTGCATGACGGCGTCGAAGCCTTCGAGGTCGCCGACCGTTACGTCACGCAAGTCCATGCGCCGCGAGGACCAGTGTTCAGCGACCGGCGGACCGAAGGTGCAGCTCTCGAACAGATCGCTGTCGAGCCCGCAGGCATCGATGCCGCGCTCTGCGAGGAGCGGCATCAGAAGGGAGCCGATATAGCCGTGGTGGCCGGTAACCAGAACGCGCATGTCGAAGTGTCCTTTCGCAGGCCGGTCGGGGAACGAGCTCCCGGAACCCGGGCATCCGGCGCCCGACCGCCGACGATTCTATCCGCACAGGCTAAGATCGTTGGTGGAATGCGTCGCGCCGGCCGCCTCCCGCTCTCGCTGCTCGTCTTCGGCGCCTTGGGCCTCGCCGGCTGTGAGCGCCCTCCAGCGAAGCCGGCCCCCGAGAGTGCTCCGGCTCCCGTTCTCGCTCCGCAGACCGGTTTCGAGCCCATCCCGACCCGGGGCTACATCCTGATCTCGATCGACGCCCTGCGCGCCGACCACCTCGGTCTCTACGGCTATGCGAAAGCGACGTCGCCGTTTCTCGACGAGCTGGCGAAGCGGGCGACGGTCTTCGATCACGCCTTCGCGCAGGTGCCGTCGACGCTGCCGTCGCACATGTCGATGTTCACCGGCCTCTACCCGGCCGAGCATGGAGTCTTTCCGCCCTCCGCCGTTCTGGCGCCCGAGATTCGCACGCTGCCCGAACTGCTCCTGCATGCCGGCTTTCGTACCGCGGGGCACACGGAAGGAGGCTACGTCCAGGGCGGCTACGGCTTCTCACGCGGCTTCGGCGAGTGGACCGACACCCCGTATGCCGATGACACGGATGTCGAACGCACTTTCGGGCGCGGTGTTGCCTTCCTCCGCTCAGTGAAGCCGGATGAGCGTTTCTTTCTCTTCCTTCACAGCTATACCGTGCACGACCCCTACCTGCCGCCCGAGCCCTATCGCGAGATGTTCTGGCCGGGGCCGCCTCCACCCGGCGCCGGAGAGCCCTCGGGACCGCATTTCGCGGCGATCAACAACGGCCTCGCCGAAACGACACCGCAGGCGGTCGCCTACTACATGGCGATGTACGACGCCTCGATCCGCTATCTCGACGATCGCTTGCGCCAGCTTTTCGCCGACCTCGAAGCGAGCGGCCTCGCCGGTGAGACGACGGTGATCCTGACTTCCGATCACGGCGAGGAGTTCTTCGAGCACGGCAAGCTCGTCCACACCCAGATCTACCCCGAGTGCCTGCGCATTCCCCTCATCGTCGTGCATCCGGCCCAGCGCGCAGGACTTCGCATCGGGAACCTCGCCCAGACGATCGATTTCGCGCCGACGATCTTCGATCTCGCGGCTGTCCCTCCGCCGCCCGGCATGTCGGGCAAGAGTCTCGCGCCACTGCTGCGGACCCCGTCGCGGGCGATCGCCGGCGAGGCCTACTCCGAGGTGAAAGTCCTGCGCTTCGACGGTCAGGCTCTCCTCGCCGAACGCGACGGCAGACTCCTTCAGGCGACCTTCGCCGCGGCGGTGATGGAGTCCGACGGCCACTGGGTCTCCAGGGAGACGCACTTCGACGCGCTGCCGCCGACGCTCGAATTTCGCGCCGTCGCCTTCCACCAGCCGCGCACGGTGGCGGTGACCGTGGACGGAAAGCCGGCGACGACCCTCGAGCTCGAAACCGACTGGAAGGGCTACCGCGTCGAGCTTCCCGGCGGCGCGAGAAAACATCGGGTGAGTCTCACCACTGCGGCCTGTGAGACGCCGCTCGCCCTGGGCCTCGGGCTCGACGGCCGCTGTCTCTCGTTCAAGCTCTACGGACCGCCTCTCGAACGCCGCGAGCTCTTCGACCTCACCGCCGATCCGCTGGCAGCGCACGACCTGTCGACCGAGCGCCCGGATCTCCTGCGCGAGCTACTGGCGCGGCTCGAGTCGGGGTACCGCCATCAGCTGCGCACGGCGCCTGCAGATCAGGCGCTCACCGAGGAGCAGATCAAGAACCTGCGGGCGCTCGGGTACCTGCAGTAGCTCCGAAAGTGTTTCCCCGCGATCGCGGGCGGAGCGCCCGTGGTCGCGTGCTCCGGCACTCGGGATCCAAAGCGGGCTCCTATTTGAAGCGTGGTCGCCCACTTTGGATCCCGAGCGCCCCTCGCGTCGCGGTGAGACAGCGCTGATTGCTTTTGTCTCTCCTGCCTACCGACGAGGGGTGGCCGGGCGGAGGGCTCCCGCGAGGACCGGAGCGCGCTTCCTCAGCGCGAGGACCTCGTGGGATACCGACCGAGACAGGACCCCGAGCAGATACCCCAGCGACCACGCACGCCCAGGAGAGGAGTATCCGCGATGCTAAAGTTGCGAGAGGAGAAAACCATGAGCCCGACCGCCGTCAACTGGATGCTCTTCCTGCACATACTCGCCGCGCTCTGGCTCGCTGCCGGCGTCTTCGCGAGCACCGTCGTCCGCGCCCAGGCGCGAAGGGCGGCAACGCTTGCCGAACGCGTCGTCGTGCTGCGCATCGGCGCGCGGCTGGCCAAGGTTTTCAGCCTGCCGGGCGGGCTCATCGCCGGTCTACTCGGCTTCGGACTACTGCACCCGCTGGGCTGGGGCTTCCGCCCGGGCTGGGTGAAAGTGTCGATCGCGCTCTGGCTGCTGATGGTGCTGAACGGAATCCTCTACCTGCGCCCCAGCCTCGAGCGTCTGCTCGCCGCCACCGAGGCCTCGGCCGCGGCCGGCGCCCCGACGGCGGAGCTCACGCGCCTCGCCGCGTCCAAGGGTCCGCACATCGCGGCCGACCTGAACGCGTTGGGCCTCGTCCTGCTCACCCTGCTGATGGTCGTGAGGCCGTTCTAGCGGGATTCAGCGCGGCGGGTTCGCCGCCGGCGCCGCGGCCGTGGGCGCCTGTGCCGGAGTCTCCGGGGGGAAGTTCGTCGCCAGCCAGTCGACAAGCGCCGGCACTTCCTTGAACAGCACCGCCTCGGTGAGCGGCTGGGT
>JBDSRU010000015.1:0-3613 GCA_039929145.1 Thermoanaerobaculia bacterium | reverse complement strand
CGATCCACGCCCCGAAAGAGCTCCTGGCCCTCATGTCGGCCACGAATCCGACAGTGCGCAGGGCGGACGGCGTCTACCGCTTCGAAATGACCCATCCCATCCCCTCCTATCTCCTGGCGCTCGCGGTCGGAGATCTGGAGTTCCGCGCCCTGGGAGAGCGGTCCGGGGTCTACGCCGAGCCCGCCATGGTGCAGAAAGCGGCCTGGGAGCTCGCTGACACGGAGAAGATGATCGTCGCCGCCGAAACGCTCTACGGCCCCTACCGCTGGGAGCGCTATGACCTGCTCGTGCTGCCGCCGAGCTTTCCGTACGGCGGGATGGAGAATCCGCGCTTGACCTTCGCCACACCGACGATTCTCGCCGGCGATCGCTCGCTGGTCTCGCTGGTGGCGCACGAGCTCGCCCACTCCTGGTCGGGGACCCTGGTCACCAACGCCACCTGGAACGACTTCTGGCTCAATGAAGGTTTCACCAACTACTTCGAGAGCCGGATCATGGAGGCGGTCTACGGCCGCGACTACGCCGAAATGCAGGCGCAACTTTCGAAGCGCGACCTCGAGGAATTCGTGCAGGAAGTCGGCGCCACGAATCGCGAGACCTGGCTGGTGGGCGACCTCGCCGGCCGCGACCCCGACGACGCGCCGGGGGCGATCGTCTACGACAAGGGCTATTTCTTCCTCCGCCATCTCGAAGAGACGGTCGGGCGCGAGCGCTGGGACCGGTTTCTCGGCGACTACTTCTCCGCCCACGCCTTCCAGTCGATGACCACCGCCGGTTTCGTGCAGGAGCTCAAGCAGAAGCTGCTCGCGGCCGATCCTGCCGCCGCCGCGAGGGCGCAGGAATGGATCTACGGGCCCGGACTGCCGGCAGGCATCGCCGATCCCAAGTCGCCGGCCTTCGAGAAGGTCGACCTCGAGCTCGCCCGTCTGGCGAAGGGCACCGCGCCGAAAGACCTCGTCACGGCCGACTGGGTGACGCAGCAGTGGCAGCATTTCCTGCGCAACCTGCCGCGCACTCCGGACAGTGCTCCCGACAATGCACCCGACAAGGCTCCCGACAGTGCCCGGCTCGCCGCTCTCGATGTCGACTTCCACTTCACCGATTCCGGCAACGCCGAAATTCTCTCCGACTGGTTCCGGCTCTCGATCGCCGCCGAGTACCGCGCCGCCTATCCGGCCATCGAGCGCTTTCTGCTTTCGGTCGGACGGCGAAAGTTCATCGGCCCGCTCTATGCCGCGCTCGCCAGGACTCCGGATGGCCTCGTCCTCGCCCGCGCGATCTACGCCAAAGCTCGCCCCGGATACCATCCCGTCGCCCAGGAATCGCTCGACGAGCTGCTGCTCCCGAAGAGCTGAACGGCGGGGCTTTCAGGGCGTCGAGCCGCCTTGGGCGTCGCAGATCAGGAGTACCTTCCCCAGCGGGCGTTCGTGTTCGAGGCGAGCGTAGGCTGCGGCGGCCCCGGCCAGCGGAAAGGTCCGATCGACGACCGGGCGCAGCCGGCCGTCGGCAATCCGCGGCAGACCCCAGGAGGCGAAGCCGCGGACCAGCTCCGCCTTCTCCCCCGCCGGCCGCGCGCGCAGCACGGAGCCGACGATCCGCAGACGCTGACGCAGGACGACGCCCAGATCGATCTGCGCCTGCCGCCCGGCGGTGATGCCGACGAGAATCAGCCGGCCCCGGAGGCGCATGCATTCGAGGGTTGGCGCCAGCCACTCTCCGGCCACCAGATCGAGAACGAGATCGACGCCTTTGCCGTCGGTCAGGTCGCGCACCCGTCGCGGATAGTCGGAATCGAGCGTCACGAGACGGTCGACCCCGAACTCGCGCAGGCGCTCCAGACGCTCGCGGGAGCGCGCCGCGGCGACGACCCTGCCGCCGAGGTCGCGGATCATCTGCACTGCGAACGTGCCGATGCCGGAGGTCGCGCCGGTGACCAGAACCGACTCGCCGGCTAACAGCCCGCCCTCGACGACGAGATTTGTCCACGAGGTGAGCGCCGCCTCGGGGATCGCCGCCGCTTCCGCGAGCGTCAGGTTCCCGGGAACGGCCATCAGCTGCCCCGCCGGAACGACGACCTCCGCCGCCTGTCCGCCCCCGGCGAGGAGCGCCATCACCCGGTCGCCGACGCGATGCCCCTGGACACCTTCGCCGAGCTCCGCGATCACGCCCGATACTTCGAGGCCGGGCACGGAGCTCGAACCCGGCGGCGGCGGATAGTGGCCGCGCATCTGCAACAGGTCGGCGCGGTTGAGTCCGGCGGCTGCCGTCCGGATGCGCACTTCGCCAGGTCCGAGCGCAGGCGCGGCGACCTCGCCGACCGCGATGACGCCGGGGCTCTCGGGGCTGAAGGGAAGGACCGCCTTCACGGCGAGTCTCAGCTCACGCCGACGGCCCGGCGTTCCGCGACTGCCGCGGACGCAGCGGAGGCCGCGGCCTCCCGCGAAACGTGTGCCGCAACAACCTCGGCCAGCGAGCGTTCGCGATGGTGTTCATCGATCGACACGGTGCCGTCGTGCAGCCATTCGTGCCGGCCGTCCAGCACCGCCAGCCCGGCTTCGTACTTGCGCGCGTCGTCGTTGTGCCAGAGGTCATGGAAGAACCGCGCCACCTTGCGCCGGCTGCCGCGGCAGAAGAGGTCGGCAAGCACCGCGGCCTCTGCGGCGTTGGGCTCGCCGTTGCGGCGCAGGGCTTCGGCGCGTGAAACCGTCGCCGCCATGGCGAAGAGCTCGTCGGCGACATCCACCAGACGGAAGAGGAAACCCTGCTTGAACTGGAGCTTCGCCTGGTGGACATTCATGCCGTGGAAGACCTGGCGCGCGAGCTTTCGCGAGGTGCGGTCGATGAAGCGCATATGGGTCGCAAGTCCGCCGAACTCCGCGTAGCGCGGGAAACGTCCCCAACCAAGCCAGCGGGTGGGATACCACCAGGAGTAAAAGCCGGCGGCGCGCAGGAGCGCTTTCACTTTCGCGCCGAGCGATTTTTCGGGATCGATCAGGTCGCCGGCGACCTGGAGGTGCTTGTCGACCGCTTCGCGGGCCATGAACAGATGCATGATCTCCGAGGAGCCCTCGAAGATCCGGTTGATCCGGTAGTCGCGGAAGATCTGCTCGACCGCGATCGGCTTCTCGCCGCGCGCCTCGAGCGACTGCGCGGTCTCGTAGCCACGTCCGCCGCGGATCTGCATCGTGTCATCGACGATCTCCCAGGTGCGCTCGGTGTTCCAGAGCTTCGCCGCCGCCGCTTCGAGGCGAATGTCGTAGCCACCCCGGTCAGCCATCTGGCAGGCGAGCTCGGTCATGGCTTCCATCGCGAAAGTGATCGCCGCCATGTCGGCGAGTTTGTGGGCGATCGCTTCGTGCCTGCCCACCGCCCTCCCCCACTGGACGCGGCCGGCGGCCCAGGTACGGCAGATCTCGAGAGACATCTTGGCGCAGCCCAGCGAGCCCGCCGGAATCGCGAGCCGCCCGGTGTTGAGCGTGGTGAGGGCGATCTTGAGTCCCTTGCCCTCGGCGCCGATCCGGTTTTCGACCGGCACCTTGACGTCGGTGAACGAAAGCACCGCGTTGGCCAGCGCGCGGAGGCCCATGAAGTGGCAGCGGTGCTCCACCTTGAT
>JBDSRU010000014.1:0-6460 GCA_039929145.1 Thermoanaerobaculia bacterium | reverse complement strand
GTCTTGCCCGAGCCCGACGGGCCGCTCACCGCGACGAACTCGCCCTCCTCGACAGTGAGCGAAATGTGATGCAGGGCGCGGGTCTCGACGAGGTCCGTGCGGTAGCTCTTGGTGACTTCGATCATCTTCAGCGTCGGCATTTCTGGCTCTCCTCGTGCACTCTTCGACGGTTCAATCGCGAATCAGGAGCGTTTCGGCCCCGCTCCCGGCTCCCAGCGCTCCGAGGTCGGAGAGCACGACCTGCTCTCCCTCTTCGACGCCGGAGAGGATCTCCACTTCAGTGACGCTGACCGCCCCGAGGGTCACGGCGCGTCGGCGCGCCAGCCCGTCGGCGACGACGTAGATCTGGCGGCCGCCTCCGGCCTCGAGGAACGGACCCCGCGGCACCTTGAGCACGCCGCTGCGCCGGTCGAGGACCAGCCGGCAGCTGACACGCTGGTTCTGGCGCAGTCCCGCGGGCGGGCCACCGTCGAAGGTGATGCGTCCCTCGACCTGCGCGTTGCGGACTTCGGGCGCGACGCTGGTCAGCACTCCCGGAACCTCGGTGGTGTCGATCCGCACCACCGCTGGAACTCCGATCGCGACCTGGTCGGCGTAGGTCTCCGGAATGTTGATCTCGATCTCGAGATCGGAGAGGTCGACCACTCCAAGGAGCGGTTGGCCGCGCACCACGGCATCGGCGTCGGTCACGGTCACGGTCGCGACCTGGCCGGCGAACGGAGCGCGAATCTCGAGCTCGCCGATCTGGCGCTCGACGTCGCGCGCCACCAGCTGCTGGCGGTCGCTGCGGGCGTGGGCATCGCGGAGCTGGAAGTCGAACATCTCCTTTTCGTTGGCGACCCGCTGGCGCGATTGCTCGAGCTCCAGCTTGCCGATCGCCAGGGTGTCGCGCGACTTCTCGAGGTCGATCTGATTGAGCAGCCCCAGACCGGCGAGCCTCTCCGCCCGCTCCACTTCGCGCGCCGCTGCGGCGACCTGGACTTCGCCGAGGGCCACGCGCTGCAGGTTGGCCAGGTTCTGCTGCCGGATCGAAAGCTCGAGGCGCCCGGCATCGGAGGTCAGGCCGGCGAGCGTCGCGCGCTCCTGCTGCAGGCGGTTTTCGAGCTCGGGGCTGGCGACGACGGCGAGGAGTTCGCCGGCGGTCACCGCGGCGCCCCCGCGTACCCGCAGCGTAACGATACCGGCCGCCGGTGAAAACAGGGTCGGCCGCGAAGCGGCGACCACCCGGCCCTGGGCGGCTACGTCGTGCACAAGGTCGCCGCGCGTCACCGTGGCGAGGCGCAAACGCGCGAGCTCGACACTCTGGTCGGCCTGGGTCCATCGCCCCACGATCGGCTTCAGCCACCAGAACGCGAGCAGCACAACGCCGCTTGCGACCACGGCCCAGGGCTTCCACCGCCGCGGCTGGCGCTCGACAGCCACGTCCATGCCTTCGGTGTCGCGGATCTTGGCCTGCCGGATCGGAGTCGTCACGCACAGGGTGATAGCAAAGTCGGCGCCAACTTCAAGCTCGTCCTCAGGCGGCCTCGAACCTGTTTGTTCGCAGCGCTTTGCGAAGCGCGCTCCGGCGAGGACCGGGCGCGCGGACAGTCCGGTCCGGACAGCTGTCCGGCTGCGGCGTGACAGCTGTCCGCTGGCTACTTCTCGTCGTGATCAAGGCGATGAAGGTGCGGATGGGCCTGCCGCAGCCCCGAACGACGTGAGTGCAGGTGACTGTGCACAAGGCCGGAGCGCGAGAGCAGAACACCGGTGGTGCGCGCCTGGAGCGCGCGGTCGAACCTACACCGCGTCGTCGGCGTCGCCGGGTGAGGCGATGCGGCCCTTGAGCCAGGCTTCGAGGAAGGGATCGATGGCGCCGTCGAGGACGGAGTCGGCGTCGCCCACGGTCTCGCCGGTCCGGTGATCCTTCACCATCCGGTACGGCTGCAGGACGTAGCTGCGGATCTGGCTCCCCCAGGCGTTGTCCATCTTGGCGCCTTCGACGATGTCCTGCTCCGCCTTGCGTTTCTTGAGCTCCAGATCGTAGAGCCGGGCGCGCAGCATCTTCATCGCCTGGGCGCGGTTCTTGATCTGGCTGCGCTCGTTCTGACACTGCACGACGATGTTGGTCGGCATGTGCGTGATGCGGATCGCCGAATCGGTCTTGTTGACGTGCTGGCCGCCGGCGCCCGACGAGCGGAAAGTGTCGACGCGCAGATCCTTGTCGTTGATCTCGATTTCGATCGTGTCGTCGACCTCCGGATAGACGTAGACCGAAGCGAAGGAGGTGTGGCGTCGCGCCTGCGAATCGAAGGGACTGATCCGGACGAGCCGGTGGACGCCGTTCTCGCCGTTAAGGTAGCCGAATGCGTTGGCGCCGCGCACCGCAAAAGTCGCGCTCTTGATCCCGGCCTCTTCGCCATCCTGCTGGTCCATGAGCTCGAGCGCGTAGCCCTTCTTCTCCGCCCAGCGGACGTACATGCGCAGCAACATCGAAGCCCAGTCCTGGGACTCGGTGCCGCCGGCGCCGGCGTTGATCGCCATCAGGGCGTTCTTGTCGTCGTCCGGGCCCGAAAGCTTCAGCTGCAGATCGAGCTCACCGACTTCGCGAGCCAGGCGCTCGACGAAACGCAGCGCGTCGGGGTCGGCCTCGCCGGAGTTTCCGAGCAGCTCCTGCCAGGTGGCGATCTCCTCGGCGTCGGAGCGCAGCGAACGCAGGTTCGCCACCTTGCGCTCGATCTGACGGCGCTTCTGCATCAGGCCGGCCGAGGCAGTCGGCTTGTCCCAGAAACCCGGCATCTCCATCTGCCGGTCGATGTCCTTCAGCTGATCTTCGACGCCGGCTTCTTCAAAGATACCCCCGGATCGTCGCGAGCTCTTCGCTCAGGCGGCCGAGGCGCTGCTGCAGTTCGGAGGCGAGCATGAGGCCGACGAGGATATCAAGCGTCCGTCCCCAGGTCGATGCGCCTCAGGTACGCGGTCGCCTGCCGAGGCCGACCGCGACCAGCCCCAGGCAGAGGGCGGGAACCGCCCAGGGCGCGCGTGCGAATGGCGTCAGATCGGTGCGCCCCTGAAAGAGAGCCTGGAGCAATCCGCTCTCGCCGACGTCCATCCGGCCGCGCAACGAACCGTCTGGCGCGATGACAGCGGAGACCCCGGTGATCGCGGCGCGCAACAGCCAACGGCGGTTCTCGGCGGCGCGGAAACGGGCGGCGCGCAGGTGCTGCCATGGCGCCGCGGTATCGCCGTACCAGGCGTCGTTGGTCATGCTGACCAGGGCCGTCGCGCCGGCGCGGGTGAGCTCGGCGACCTCACTCGGGAAGACGACCTCGTAACAGATGGCCGGGCCCAGTCGCTCGCCTTCCCAGTCGAGAAGCTTGAGCTCGGTGGCCGGAGAGAAGTCGCCGGCGTTCCGGGCCAGGCTGGAGATGAACGAGAAGACGCCGGCGAGCGGCACGTACTCGCCGAACGGCACCAGGTGACGCTTGTCATAGCGCTCGAGACCCAGCCCCGGTCGGATGAGAAGCGCCGAGTTGAAGTAGCGCCTGCCCTCTCCTTCCGCTTCCGAGGCCGAGTTGAAGAGCACCGAGCAGCCCCGGGCGGCGAAGCCTGCCAGATCGGCCTCGAGACGCGGATCCCGGCCGTAGAGCAGCGGCCAGGCGGCACTCTCGGGCCACAACACCAGCGTTCCGGGCCGGCAGGCTTCGCCGGTGAGCGCCAGCAGGCGCGCGTAGTCGGACTCGAAACGCCCGGCATCGAAGGCCACTTGATTCGGGGTATCGGGCTGGACGATGACCGCGCGCAGCAGCGGCGACATCCGATCAGAGGCAGCCCGGTCCGCAGCCGGTCCGGCGGCCCACCGTCCACCGACCGCCAGCAGAACCGCCGCCGACAAAAGGGTGAAGCCCGCCGTCTGCCAGCGCCTTGCGGCCATGGCGCGCGCCACTCCCAAGCTCACGAAGGCGACGAGAAAGGAGACGCCCCAGGCGCCGATCCACGCCGCTAGGCGAAGCGCCCCAGGAAGAGCGATCCAGGCGTAGGCCGCGAGATTCCACGGAAAGCCCGAGAAAAGCACGCCTCGCAGCACTTCGAGCACCACCCAGAGCGCCGGCAGGGCCGCGAAAGCGATCGCATCTTCGCGCCGCCAGAGCCGGCTTCCGAGGGCGGCGAAGGCGGCGTGGTAGAGGCCGAGAAAAGCGCCCAGACCGAGCAACAGAAGTCCGGCGAGCCAGCCTTCGAGCTGACCGTAGGTGGTCAGTGTGTCGACGAGCCAGAACATTGCTACCGTCCAGGTCGAAGCACCGTGCAGCCAACCCAGGAGCCAGGCTCGCCGCTCCTGCAGGAGCAAGAAGAGCGGCACCAGTCCGACGAGACAGAGCGGGAGCCAGGGACGTACTGAAAAGCAGAGACCCCAGAGCGCTCCGCCCGCTATCGCCGCAAGTGCGCCGATAGCGAAACGGATGCTACCGCCGTCCTGCGCTGCGCTAGGGCGAATCGGTCACCCAGGTTTCGAGCCTGAACTCCCGCCGGAGACGGATGGCCGCGGCGTCCGCTTTGGCGCGCTCGGAGTAGGGACCGACTCGGACACGGGAGTTCTTGCCGCTACCCTTGGCCGTCTCCGCCACGACAACCGCGAAGCCCGCCTTGCGCAGCTGCGCGACGATCTCCCGGGCGCGCGTGGCGTTGGTGGATGAGTAGACCTGCACGAAGATCTTGCCGGCCACGGCAGGTTTCGCCGCCGTCGGTCCCGCCGCTGCCTCCTTGAAGGGCGCGGCCGCAGGTTTCGCAGGCGCACCGGCGGGCTTTGCCGGCGCGGTCGTGGCCGGAGCCGGCGCAGGTACGGTCCGGTTCGCCGCCATCGTGGCGTCGAGGTTCTGGCGCATCGTTTCGGTGGCGTCGGTGGCGTCCGCGGCGCTCTCCTCGGCCGTCGTCGCATTCGGCGGTGCGGCAGCTCCGGGAGCGCGGGTTGAGGCATCGGTGCTCGCCGGGGTGTCGCGATTGGAGATCGCTGCGGTCGGCCGGCCTGCCGCGGCTGCCGAAGTCCCCGCGCCGCGCGCTCCTGGCTCCTTGCCGTTGAAGAAGGTCAACTGCTCGAGGGGCGGCTCGGCCGGGGCCGCGGCGGCCTCGGTGATTCCCGGGGTTTGCCGCGCCGGCGAGCTGCCTCCGCGGCCGATCCAGACACCGGAGAGGAAGGCCGCCACGATGCTCGTCAGCAGCACCACGAAGGCAATCAGCACCTGCCGGTTGGTGAGCGCGACTTCGTAATAGCTCGGCTCGTGGGTTTCGCTCGATTCCAAGACTTCCTCCGCTTTCGCTCTAGTCGGCCTTCGGCCTGGCAGTTACTTGTTCTGCGCCGAGTTCGGGAAGAACGACTTCAGGAGCTCGATCGGCAACGGAAATATGATCGTCGAGTTGTTCTCGGCGGCGATTTCGGTGAGCGTCTGGAGATAGCGCAGCTGCAGCGTGACCGGGTTCTGCGAAATCGAGTTCGCCGCTTCACCCAGGGCCTTGGAAGCGTCGAGCTCTCCCTGGGCGTGAATGAACTTGGCGCGTTTCTCGCGCTCGGCTTCGGCCTGACGCGCCATGGCGCGCTGCATCTCCTGGGGCAGATCGACGTGCTTCACTTCGACCATCGAGATCTTGATCCCCCACGGGTCGGTGTGGCGGTCGATGATCTCCTGCAGACGCTCGTTCAGTCTGTCGCGCTCGGAGAGCAACTCGTCGAGCTCGGCCTGGCCGAGCACCGAGCGCAGCGTCGTCTGCGCGAGCTGGCTGGTGGCGTAAAGGTAGTTTTCGACCGAGATCACCGCGCGCACCGGATCGACGACCCGGAAGTAGAGCACCGCGTTGACCTTGACCGAGACGTTGTCGCGCGTGATCACGTCCTGCGGCGGCACGTCGAGAACGACCGTGCGCAGCGGAATCGTCACCATCCGGTCGAGCGGCCAGAAGAGGAAGATGAGGCCCGGGCCCTTGGGCTCGGCGAGCACACGGCCGAGGCGGAAAACCACGCCGCGCTCGTACTCCTTCAGGACCTTGATCCACAGCCGGAGGAGAGAGATTCCCAAGACGACGACCACCAGGATGACCGGGAAAATCGCGAACTGTGAGGGCACTAGCTGGTCCTTTCCTCTGGCCTCACCTTGAGGCGCAGTCCTTCGACACCTACGACCCGCACGCTCTGGTCCGGAAGGACCGGAGCCTCCGCATCGGCGTTCCAGATCTCTCCGTGCACGAAAACGCGACCCTGGAGATCGAGCCCGCCAATCGCCTTGCCCACCTCTCCCACCAGTCCCGCATGCCCGCTGCTCACCGGCGAGCGCTGCGCCCGCGCGGCGAGCAGCGCCAGGAAGCCGACGACCAGCGCGGCGGTGAGGGCGGTCGCCCCGATGAGGCCGCGCGAGAGGCGCAACGCCGGATCGAGGTCACGGAAGAGCAAAAGCGAGCCGAGCACGAGAGCGATGATACCCCCCACCGCGAG
>JBDSRU010000013.1:0-4281 GCA_039929145.1 Thermoanaerobaculia bacterium | reverse complement strand
GGGAGCGGAGACCGTCGCGGCCTTCATCGCCGAACCGATCGGCGGCTCCTCGTCGGGGGCCATGGTGCCGCGACGCGGGTACTGGGACGAAGTGGCGGCGATCTGCCGGCGCCATGAAGTCCTGTTGATCGCCGACGAGGTGCTGTGCGGCATGGGGCGCACGGGGAGGATGTTCGCCTGTGAGCATTTCGACCTCCTGCCCGACATTCTCGTGCTCGGCAAGGGTCTGAACGCCGGAGCCTTGCCGCTCTCGGCGGTCCTGGCGCGGCGAGGACTGGTCGAGCTCCTTGCGGCCGGCAGCGGCGCCTTCAACCATGCGCAGACCTACTCGCACCATCCGGCACTCTGCGCGGCGGGGCTGGCGACGCTGCGCGCACTGGTCGCGGAGCGCCTGGTGGAGCGCGTGGCGCGGCTCGAAGCGCCGTTTCTGGGCGGTCTCGAGCGCCTGAGAGAGCACCGTCAGGTTGGAGACGTCCGGGGCCGCGGCTTCCTCGCCGCCCTCGAGTTCGTCGCCGACAGGGAGACGAAGCGTCCGTTCGACCGCAAGCTGCACTTCGCTGAGCGCTTCACCGAGCGGGCCTTCGCGAACGGTCTCATCGTCTGGCCGAACGCCGGCAACGTCGACGGCACGAACGGCGACCTGGTTCTCCTGGCACCCCCGTTCACGGCGACGGAAGACGAGCTCGCGGAGATCGTCCATCGCCTCGACCGCACCCTTTTGGAAATGACATGAGCGAAACGACCGGCGCTGGGCCGGGTTTCATGCCTTCGGGAGCTGGAAAGCGAGCGGAGCGCCCGGCCCAGCGGCGCTCCGCTCCGACTTCCAGTTGAACTTCCTGCGCGAACAGTGCCGGACGATCGACGGCTTCGAAGACTGGCCGCATCGTCCCGCGACGACGGTGGCGGCGGAGAGGTCTACTGGGCCATTCCGCTCGAGGCCATGGCGTAGCCGGTGAGGGCCATTCCTACCCCCATGACGACGTAGCAGGCCACCATGCGGAGAAAGGGTGTCTTGCACGTCGCCCAGTTCTTGGCGACGAAGATCAGGGTCGGAATTCCCAACAGGAGGCAGGCCAGGCCCCAACCGATGCTGGTCTTGAACGCCATGATCAGAATCTGGATTCCAAAGATCGCTCCACCGATGATTCCGCCCCACATCAGGATCTGTCCCAGAATGGTCATCTGTTTCTCTCCTTCGATCGAGCCGACCGGGCCTAGCAGCGGCTGCGCCCGTCGGAGCACCCCTCCGGCGTGACGCCTTCCCGCAACTCCCCGGTCTGCGAAATTCTGAGCTTCACCTAGAGTACGTGAAGGATCGGAAAAAGAGGACAGCGGGCCCTGGCTTTACCCGGGGGGCGGCCCCGGGCTAGAGTTCCGGGCTCAGGCGGGCTCATGCTGCCTCAACAGGCCGCCGCTTCCACCTCACCGTTCGACTCTCCGCGAGAGACCATGGGACGCATATTCGAGACCCGCAAGCACGTGATGTTCGCCCGCTGGGACAAGATGGCCAAGGCGTTCGCGCGCATCGGCAAGGAGATCGCCATCGCCGTCAAGGCGGGGGGGCCGAATCTCGAATACAACCCCCTCCTGCGGCGGGTGCTGCAGAACGCCCGCGCCGTGAATATGCCGAAGGACAAGGTCGAATCGGCGATCAAGAAGGCCTCGGGGCAGGGAGCTGTGGACTACGCTGAGGTGCTCTACGAGGGTTACGCTCCGCACGGCGTTGCCGTCCTGATCGAGACCGCGACCGACAACACCTCGCGGACGGTGCCCAATCTCCGCACCGCCTTCAACAAGGGTGGCGGCAACCTCGGGAACACGGGCAGCGTCGCCTTCCAGTTCAAGCGCGTGGGTGTGTTCCGCCTCCACCCGGAGAAGCTCGATCAGGACGCGCTCGAGCTCGAGCTGATCGACCACGGCCTCGAGGAGATGGGCGAGTCGGTAAGTGAAAAGGGCGAACCGCAGATCGTCGTCCGCTGCGCCTTCAACGACTTCGGCCTGCTGCAGAAGGCTCTCGAAGACCGCAAGATCACGCCGATCTCGGCGGAGTCAGAGTACATCCCGAACACCACCGTCGAGCTGCCCGAAAGTCACGCCAACGAGGTCCTGAAGCTGGTCGACGTGCTCGAGCAGGACGACGACGTGCAGCGCGTGTTCCACAATCTGGCTTGAGGCCTCGCCGGCCCGGAGCGTCTCAGTGGCGGGGCAGGGGGAACATCCGGCCCATCAGTTGCGTCAGCATCGGCCCGAGCAGACGCTTCTCCGTTCCGACATTGGCGTCGCCGAAGGCAGCTCCCTGCGCCAGAGTCGCTCCGGATTGGACGGACATGGCGCGGATCTCCAGTCGCCCGCGGACATTCGCCGCCAGTCCCTCGCCTGAGTCGGCCTCGTCGTCCGCATCCGGCTTGCCCTCGCGGCGCTCCTTTTCGAGCTCACGCACGCGAATTTCGAGCAGGGTCTGAGCGCCAAGGGCCTCTCCCAGTGCGCTGCGGTTCGCCGCGCTGAGCTCGGTCGAGCCGAGCGCCACGAGGGCTGCGCGACCCGCTTCGACGCTTCGGAACTGCGGCTTTTTCCGGCGCTGGAGCTCACCGGCAATCCGGCGATCGAGCCAGCCGCAGTCGACTTTTGCGGGACAGATCGCTGGCAGGACCGCCACGACCCCCGCGGTCTCCAGAAAGTCGGTGTTGGCGCCGCCCTCGATCTTGAAATCGGCTGAAAGCGCCCCGGGCAGGAGCAGCATCGCCAACAGACTCAGAAAGCGCGGCATGCGGGCAACACTACGGTGGCGAAAGGTTCGTCGCAACCGTTTCGTCCGCTAGAGTCCGCTCCATGTTCCTGGGACACTTCGCGGTCGGCCTCGCTGCCAAACGTGCGACACCTGCACTGTCTCTGGGAGTTCTCTTCGCCGCGGCGCAGTTCGCCGACCTCCTCTGGCCGAATCTGGTGCTCGCCGGCGTGGAGAAGCTCGAGATCGTGCCCGGCGCCACGGCGGTCAATCCGCTGCGCTTCGTCTCCTATCCCTGGTCGCACAGCCTGGTGGCCCTCGTCGTTTGGGGCGTGCTGCTGGGATTGGCTTCACTCCTGATCCGGCGCAAGAGGTGGGCCGAAGCGGGCGTGCTCGCCCTGCTCGTCGTCAGTCACTGGTTGCTCGATGTCGCTTCGCATCTGCCGGACATGCCACTCACCCTGGCCGGTGGGAGCCGTCTGGGCCTGGGTCTCTGGCGTTCGATGCCGTGGACGCTTGCCGCTGAGCTCCTTTTGATCGGCGCAGGTTTGGCAATCTACCTGCGCGCAACCCGGGCGCGTGACCGGATCGGTTCGGTCGGCTTCCCCGTACTGATCGCCTTGCTGGTCGCGATCTACGCCGGAAGCCTCTTCGGTCCGCTGCCGCCCTCCCCGCAGGCCGTGGCATGGAGCGCGCAGGCGATGTGGCTCATCGTGCTCTTCGGCTGGTGGGTCGATCGCCACCGCGAACGCCGCCCGATCGCGGCCTGATCTTTGAGTTTGCCGGCAGGGCCCGACCGTCGGACTCAGAAGTGCTGCGTGTCGTCGTGCACGGTGATCCAGCGCGCGGCGAGAAAGATCGCCGCCATGATCGCGTAGCCGCCGACCCAGGGCCAGGCCGGGGCGAGATCGACGACGGTGTCCGAGGCGACGAAGCGATAGGAGTGGAGCAGGCCGACGGCTGCGAGGGCCGCGGCGATGGCGCACCAGAGAGCCGCCAGCGTGAAGCGCCGCTCGATGACCGCGACAGTGGCGGCGGAGAGAATCATCGCGGTCAGGATGAACCCCTGATCGAGCGCGAAGGCACCGTGCGCCCAGGTGTCAGAGCCCTGGAAGGAAGCGATCAGCGGCTCGCCGAACGGCGGACCGCCCGGCATGCCAACTCCGGCGGCACGCAGCCCGTTCTTCATTTGCAGCGCTCCCCAGGCAGCGACTCCTGGCAGGAGGCCGACGACCACCGCCGGCGCGTGCTCGCGCGGGGTGGCCTGAAAGGCCTGGGCGGTGATCACGATGCCGATCCAGAGCACGATCGCCATCCCGGCGTCGATCGGCACCGCCCAGGCGATCCAGGCGAGCGTGCCGGAGAAACAGACGACGGTGAAGAAGAGGGCGTTGAGTATCGAGTAGCCGGCGCGCGCGCCCATCGCCTTCCAGCCCGGATGGCCGATGTAGATGGTGGTGGGGAAGCAGGAGCCGAAGAACGCCGCGGCCAGCGTGCCGATGCCGTTCACGGCAAGCGATGAGCGGGTGGGAAAGGAGTCGCCCGCCGCTTCCGCC
>JBDSRU010000012.1:0-8688 GCA_039929145.1 Thermoanaerobaculia bacterium | reverse complement strand
GGCATCGAGGTCGACGCCGCTCTCCCGCGACAGCATCGGGATGAGGCCGGCATGCATACAGGTGACCGCTCCGCCGTTCTGTCCCTCGGAGCACGAGGGATAGACCAGAGCGATGTGACGGCGGGCGATCTCCATGAACTCCGGGCTCGCGACATCGATCCAGCCGTGGGTATGGATGTTGGGTGTTGCGTAGAGCTCGCGGGCGAAGGCGCGCTCGAACTCGGGCTCGCGGCCGATCGGACCGAGAACGGTGAGCTCGAGGTCGGGCAGGGAGGCGAAGACCTCGAGCACCCGGTCGAGACCCTTGTGCAGGAGGCCGCCGCTGCCGAACCAGAGGAACCGACGGGACGCTCCGGCGAAGTCCTTCTCCGCCGGCCAAGGATAGAGCAACGGTTGCGAGATCGGCACCGGCCAGAGCGGCTTTCCGGCATGGGCATAGGTCGCCTGGGTGGCGTGGTTGCCCAGAATCGTCGCGGCGTCGGCGTGCTCGATGGCGCGATTGGGCTCGAGCAGTTTGTAGGGCGCGAGCCGGATACCCCGGCGCTCTTCGAGCTCGTGCAAGCGGCGCCGCTGCGCCGGATTGTAGAAGTCGCAGTGCGCCGTTTCGATATGCATCAGCTTGAGGCAGCTGGACCCGAGGAGGGGACTCAGTCGCTCGAGGTTCAGGCGGACGTCGACGAACAGATCGTAGGGCTGCTCGGGGCTGAAGCTGTGGTTGGTCCAGTGCACGACATCGAGCTCGAAGCCGGCCTCGGTGAGGATCCGGCCGATCTCGCGCGATTCCCAGAAATGGGTGTGCGAGTGCGGCTCGGGCCGGCCCGGCGCGAGCAGGTAGGGGTCGAGAATGTAGGACAGCAGCGCGCGGCCGACAGGAGTCTGGGCCGGTTTGCCGGTGGCCGCGAGCGGCGCGAGCGACACCACCCGGCTCTCCACCCGCCGGATCCGTCGCGACAGCCGCTCGAGGAAACGCCGGCCGCGGCCGACGAGGGCACCCACACGCATGCAGGCTGGCAAGGTATCACAAGGGTTTCGAGGGCGCCTTTGCCGTATGATTTCGTTCTCTTGCAACCCGTCCCCGTTCTCGTCACGGGCGCCTCCGGATTTATTGGCGCCCACCTCGTGCGCGCCCTGCTCGCTGCCGGATGTCGCGTCGACGCGGTGTCGCGCCGGCCCCAGACGGTTTCGGCTCCGAACCTGCACTGGTGGCAGGCCGACCTTGCCGAAGCCGGTGAGAGCGAGCGTCTGCTCGCCGCAGCCGGCCCCGAGATCGTCTACCACCTGGCAAGCCTGGTCATCGGCAAGCGCGACCTCGAAGCGGTCCTGCCGACCTTCGAGGCCAATCTCGTGAGCACCGTGCGTTTGCTCACCGCGGCGAGTGCCGCTCCAGCTGGAACCTGCCGGCGGATCGTGCTCGCGGGCACGATGGAAGAGCCCGATCGCACTGCGATCGAGGCCCCGGGATCCCCCTATGCGGTAGCCAAGGCCGCCGCGACGCTCTATGCCCGCTTCTTCCGCTCGCTCTACGGAACCCCGGTGGTGATGGCGCGGATCTTCATGGCATACGGTCCCGGCCAGTTCGATCACAACAAGGTCGTGCCGTATTCGATCCTGGAAGCGCTGCGCGGCGCCGCGCCCCGACTGTCCAGCGGCACACGGCCGGTCGACTGGATCTATGTCGACGACGTCGTCGCGGGTCTCATCGCGGCGGGAACCGTCCCGGACATCGAAGGCGAATCGTTCGACCTCGGGAGCGGTGAGCTCGTCACCGTCCGCCAGATCGTCGAGAAGATCTGCCATGCGCTCGCCGCGCCGCCGCCGGAAATCGGCGCGCTCGCCGACCGGCCGCTCGAGTCGGTGCGTCGCGCGAATGTCGCCAAGAGCCTCGGCCGGTTGGCCTGGCGTCCGACGATCGGTCTCGAAGAGGGTCTGCACCGGACGATCGTCGGCCTGCGCGGCGAGATCGCCGCCGGCAAGCACTCTCCCAGGGGCTGATGGGTATCCCGCGCGGCACCGCGAGGCTCCTGCTCGATGAGGCGCGCGAGCGGCCCTTCTCGGGGAAGCTGCTCGAGCTCGGCCGGATGTCCGTCTACGCCACCCGCAAGGAGATGGTCGGCTGGGCCCGGGAGCAGCAGACCGCGCTCCGCCCGCTTCTTCCCGGCGTCGACCTGGCGCTCTCGCACCAACCCGAGCTCGCCGCCGCGGGCTGCCTCGACGACCGGAGCTTCTTTCGCCTGCTCGGCTGCGAAAGCGTCGAGAGCGCAGACGTCTCCGACTGGGAGGGGGCCGACCACATTCTCGACCTGAACCTGCCGGTTCCGGCCGGGCTCGTCGGCCGGTACGACACGTTGTTCGAGGCCGGCACGCTGCAGCATCTCTTCGATCTGCCTCAGGTCTTCGCCAATCTCCACTCCCTGCTCAAGGAGGGCGGGCGCATCATCCACGGGATGGCGCCGTCGACGAACCATGTCGACCACGGTTTCTACATGTTCTCGCCGACCCTGTTTCACGACTTCTACGCCGCCAACGGCTGGCGGATCGAAGCCGAGTATTTCTTCGAGTTCTTTCCCTACTGGTTCCGCGGTCGATTCCATTCGACGCCGTGGAAGATTCGCCGCTACACCCCCGGCTGCCTCGACGCTCTGGCCTACGGCGGTTTCGGCGCGCGCCAAGTGGCGCTTTTCGTCGTCGCCACGAAGGTCGAAGGCTCCACCGCCGACCGCATCCCCCAGCAGAGCTACTTCGCCCGCTTCCACGGTGACAGAAAGGCGGAGCCAGGCCCCGCGTTCTCCACTCAGGGGAAGCCTGCGCCAGCGCCCGCGTTTCTCCTCAAGCTCAAGGAATGGAAGCAGCGCCTGAAGCGTCTCGCTCCGCGGCGCCTGCCGCCGGTGGAAAAGATCTACTAGGAACCTGCGCGGCAGGAACGGCCCTTGTCGGAGGTCCTTCGCTTTCGCGGATCCAGGCGGAGCCGACGTGCCCACATTTGGGGACATACTGAGGGGGGCAAGGTGCGCTGGCACTCGCCGCCCCCGTTTCAACCCCCGCAGTGTGTCCCCGAATGGTCACGCAAGTAGCGTGGCCAGGTCGATGTAGCCGTTATTCCCCGGGACATCTCGCCGAACGGCGCCATCGTTGTCGGCGAGAGCCCGTCGGCGAACGGGCTGGGCAGCGCCGCCGAGCGGTCAGACCGCAGCGTTGAGGGTGCGCGCGGAGCGCGTCGCGGCGAGCTCGCGGTAGCTTTCGATCTGGGCGATCGTCACCGCCCGCATGTCGGCTCCCCGGTCCATCGCCTGATACCAGTCGGCGATCCACTGCAGGCCGTCGCTGAGCCGCAGCACCGGTGCCCATCCGAGAACCGCCCGTGCCTTGCTGCAGTCGAGCTTGAGGAAAGTGTCCTCGTGCGGATGCGGAATGTGATCGGTCTCCCACTGGGCCTCGCGGCCCCACTTGAGCGAGAGCTCGCGCGCCAGCCAGGCGACAGGCAGACAGTCCTCGTCCACCGGTCCGAAGTTCCACGGGCCAGCGGAGGCGAGCTCACCGTTGTAGAGATTCTCGGCGACTTGCAGGTAGCCGCGCAGCGGCTCCAGCACGTGCTGCCAGGGACGGATCGCCTTCGGATGGCGCAGCACCAGCGGCCGGTCCTCGCGCAGAGTCGAAATGATGTCGGGCACCAGCCGGTGGGGCGCCCAATCGCCGCCGCCGATCACGTTTCCGGCGCGCACCGAGGCGAGAAGCGCCGTCGGCTTACCGCTCTCCACCGGGTTGAAGTACGACTCGCGGTAGGAGTGCACGACAAGCTCGGCGCAGCTCTTGCTCGCGGCGTAGGGATCGCGGCCACCGAGCTGGGACTTCTCGCGATAGGCCCAGTGCCACTCGTGATTGGTGTAGCACTTGTCGCTGGTGACGACCACGATCGAGCGCACGCTCGGCGTACGGCGTGCGCACTCGAGGACATTCACGGTCCCCATCATGTTCGTCGAGAAGGTCTCGACCGGATCCTCGTAGGCCAGCTGGACGATCGGCTGCGCCGCAAGGTGGAAGACGATCTCCGGCTGCGCCCGGTCGAAGGTGGCTTGCAGTAGTTCGAGGTCCCGGATGTCCCCGATCGTCGCGTCCATCTCGCCCGATAACCCGGCGAGCTCGTGGAGGTTCGGGCGGGTCGGCGGGAGGCGCGCATAGCCGTACACATGCGCGGAGAGCAACTGCATCCAGAGGCAGAGCCAGGTTCCCTTGAAACCGGTGTGGCCGGTGATCAGAACCCGCTTGTTCTTCCAGTTGAACTCGCTCATCGGGGTCGACCTCGATCGGTTGAACGGCGGTAGCGGACCGAATTTGCCGGCGCGACGACGCGCCCGCGCCTGGATTCTATCGTTGCGGTTCGAGCGGTGCTTCAAGTGCCTTCCCGCGGCCGAAAAACTCGCGAAATCGCCTCCCGAATCGCCACCAGAACCACCCGAGGCTGGCGACGCCGGCGAGCGCCGACAGCGCGAAACGCAGCCAGAGATGGTCTCCACCGGCCCACCAGGCAAGAGCGAAAAGCGGGATCGGAGCGAGGTAGGTCTCCACCAGATCGAGCAGCAGCGCGCCGAGGGCGGCCCGGTCGATGCGTGCCAGCGCGGCGATCAGCACCGGCGCGCCGAGCGGCAGGAAGTTGGCCCAGGCCATGCCGACCGGGCCGTAGAGTCCGGAGAGCCAGATGCCGCCGCCGACCAGAGCGCCGAGATGGAGCACGAGCGAGAGGATGCGGTCGCGGTCGCGATGGCGCGAAACCAGGAGCTCACCGCCGAAGCGGCCGAGGGGGTCGACGAGCGGAGCGAAAGCGAGCAGGCGCAGCAGGCCCGCCTGGCCGGCATAGCGTTCACCGCCGAGAATCTGCACCGCGAGGTCGGCGTTCAGAAAGAGGAAGAGCGCCGCCGGCACCTCGACGGCGAGCAGCACCTTGGTCGCCAGCCGGTAGGCGAGAAACTGTTGATCGGGCCGATCGCCGAACTGGACCAGAGCCGGGTAGAGCGCGCGCCCGATCGGTTGCTGCAGGACGCGCGAGGCGAAGAAGGCCCAGACGTAGGCAAACATGTATCCGCCGACGACGGCATCCGGAAAGCGGCTGCCGAGGATCAGCGCGTCGGCATAGGTCACCGCGAAGGCGAGCAGCCAGATGCTCCCCAGCGGCATGCTGCTGGCGAGCATCGCCCCGGTCTTGCCGCCTTCGAAGTACAACACCATCGTCGGACGCGCGCGCCACCAGAGGAGACCCGCGTAGAGCGCCTGCGAAGCGATCATCGCCAGCACGAACGACCAGACCCCCCAGCCGCTGAGCGCGAGGGCGAGCGCCGCGGTGCAGTAGGAAAGTGTCCGCGCGAGCTCCGGAACGACCGAGCGTCCGATCCGCAGGCCCGCCTCGAAGTGGGTCAGGGGGACGCTCGCCAGCCCTTCGAGGAGCAGGTAGAGCACCATGACCTGGAGGACCAGGGCGACATCGGGTCGCGGCGAGCGGAACGTGGCGGCGAGCGCTGGCGCGGCGGCGAGAAGCGCGAGCCCCAGGGCACCTCCCCAGAGGAGCTGCACGCGCAAGAGATTGCCGAGCGGAATCGGTCGCAGGCGAACGACATGGCTCGGGAGACCAAGGTCGCGCACCGTGGCAAGCAGCAGGAAGAGCGACTCGGCCCAGTCGCGCAGGCCCCAGTCAGCCGGCGGGATCAGGCGGCGCAGGGCCAGGTGGGTGAGCAGGATCGCGGCCACCCGCACGAACTGCGCGAGCGTCGCGGCGCCGCTCGAGCGGAGCAGGCCAGCGGGGGTGTCGAGCGCGTCGGTCTGAAGATGCGGAAGATGCGGAGGATTCAGCATCGCCGGATCGACTGCGGGCTGCGGGTCGGGACGGACTGGATCGTCGGGAGCCACCGGATCCTCGACGGTGCGCTAACGGTCGTCGGACGGCAGAACGGTGACCGTGAGGCGGCGGGTGGAGCCGGGGCGTTTGCCGGAGAACCAGGCGAGGCGCTCGCGCAGGGCGTCGAACTCCAGAATGTAGTCGCCGGGCTTCTTCGGTGTCGCGACCTCGAGCTCGAGCTCCACCGTCGCTCCGGGGGCGACATCGTGCGGCAGGGCGCTGCGCAAGCCCTCGTAGATGACCGGCTGGCCGGCGCTGTCGAGCCAGTGATAGGCGAGGGCGACCCGGGTCGCGCCGCGCGCCGGCCAGGCGGCCAAGCTGGCGTTGCGGACCGTGGCCGGCACCCGCACCAGCCGATTCGCGCGCCACTCGGCCGGCGGCTCGCCGGCGAGCCATTCGAGGTTGTAGACGTCGGCCTCGAAGTCGGCCTCTTCGCCGAGGTAAGTCACCGCGGCGCCGACCAGGAAAGTGACCTCTTCGAACCCCTGCCGCGGTGCGGCTCCGGGCTGGGCGAGCTCCTCGGCCTCCTCCTCGGTCGGCGGCTTCGCCTGCACCACTTCGGTGCGAAAGGTCTGGGTCGAGGCCTCGATCCACAACTTGTAGGCGAAGTAGGTGGTGCCATCGTCGGCGGTTTCGGTCGCCGGCGGGCCGGGAACGAGCGTGATGCGTGAGCTGTTGCCTGGCGCCTTGTCGGATTCGAAGTGGATCACCTTGCGGTCCTTGCCGAGAGTGACCGAGACCTGGTTCGGAGCGATCGACGTCTCGACCTCGAAGACCGGACGCAGGAGAGGCTGATCGGTTTGCACCCAGACCTCGACCGGCTTCCCACCGACCGCCCAGAGGCTCTCGCCGACCGAGGACAGGACGTCGCGGCGGCCGAAGAAATAGACCCCGCTGCCGACCAGGCCACGATAGCCGGGGATCTGACGCGCCAGCGTGCGCTCGTAGGGGAAGAAGCGGAACGGTGTGTTGCGCACGTGCGCCTGCAAAGTCGGGCTCGGCACCGGCGCCCCGAACGGGGTGAACAGGATCGGTCCGACGAAGATCCCGCCGAGCGCAAAGCCGACAACCGGCAGCCAGGCCGGGGCGATCCGCGTGACCAGAAAGAGCAGCGCCGGCAGGGCATTGACGAAGTAGCGGTTGCCGATGAAGCCGCCGCCGCCGTGCCAGTTGAACGGGATGAGGGTCAGGAAGAAGAGCGCCACGCCGGCGAGCGCGGCGAGCAGCCACCAGCGCTCGGAGGAGCGCCGGCCGTAGGCGAAGAAGAGCAGCAGGCAGAGACCGGAGAACGGCGCGTAGAGCAGCAGTCCGGTGTGCCTGCCGACGAAAAAGTAGAGGACATTCTCCGGCAGGCGGTGGTCGACCTCGGGCAGACGGAAGATCCACGACCAGGAGTTGCGCGGTCCACTGGCGTCGGGGACCTTCTCCTTGTAGGCCTCGGAGCGCGCGATCGGCAGGTCGGGCATTCTGTCGAAGTCGAGGACCCGCACGCCGGAGCGTTCGACCCCGAGATAGGCCGACGGATGGCCGGTGAAGCCGATCGCAATGCCGCAGACGAGAATGCCCGCAGCCGCGGCGCCGGCGAGCCACTTCGCTGCGCCGCGCAGCCGCTCCGCGCGCCAGGCGAGGTAGAGCGCCGGCAGACCGATCAGCGCCAGGACCGGCTTGTTGTAGGCCCCGGCGATGATCGCCGCCCCCGACCAGGCCGGCCGGCTGGCGGCGTTCCAGAATGAGCGCACGAACCGCCCCCAGCGTCCAGTGGGGAGGTCGATCGCCGCCGGGGTGAAGGCGAGGTAGAGGCAGGCGGTGACCGAGGCCATGCAGAGGACTTCGGTGTGAATCCAGAAGACGTAGGCAAAGGCGTTCGAGAGCAGGAAGAATCCCGCCGAGAAGAGCAGCGCCGTGCCGTCGGGATTGAAGCGCCGGAGGTAGAGCGCCCCCATCCAGATCGACAGCATGAGCAGCGCCATATTGGTGGCGAGGAAACCGTCGGCGCCGAAGAGCGCGACGGCAGGAGCCGCCAGGAGCGACACCAGGTAAGGCTTGCCGAACCAGACTGTCTTCCAGTCATCGTCGGTCATCAGGATGAGGTTGTTGGCGTTGTTGTACGGAAACTCGGTCGTCAGGCGCTGGATGTCCTTCGCCTCGCACTTGAGGTCGAAGTCCTGCACCAGCGACAGCGCCATGAGGTAGTACGCCGGCTCGTCCGACTTCAGGTCCTGCGGCAGCCCCGGTTTCTGGAGCGTCAGCGGGAAAAGGATGAAGAAAAGGGCGAGGCCGGCGAAGGTGAGGCGAACCGTACGGGACACGCGGCGAAGTCTATCCGCAATGCCGATTCCGGCTGGAGAAACGAAAGGCCGGCGACGCGTCACCAGGCGTGTGACGCGACCGGCCTCCGGTCCTCTCGATTCTCCTCAGGAAAGTCCAGCTCTCAGTCAGTCGTTCGTGCGCTCGAGGTAGACCTTCAGGTTCTTGTACTCCCAGCCGTAGGTCGGCACGCCGTTCTCGCCGACGCCGCCGCCCACGGTGCTGCCGAAGGTGATCGTGAAGCCGTCGCCCTCCGGGCGGATCGGATACTGCGCCGTGGTGTCGCCGCTCATCAGGTAGAGACGGTTCTCGCCGACCACGCTGCCTTCGTAGACGTAGGTCTTGATCTTGTGGTCCGGCTGATCGTAGACGTAGAGGAAGGAGTAGACGCCCTGCGGGTTCAGATCGTGGAAGATGGAGCGGTACTCGCGCTGATTGTTGGGCAGGTCGAGGCTCGAGACGCCCTCGAGCTCCGAGACGCCCGGTCCGTAGAGTCC
>JBDSRU010000011.1:0-3514 GCA_039929145.1 Thermoanaerobaculia bacterium | reverse complement strand
AAACTCTCGGCGCAGGTGATGGCGGTGGCGCGCGACGTCCGCGAGCTGCCGACGCCAGTGCCCTGGCGCTCGGCGAGCGAGGGCGACGTCCTGCTCGAGCGGGACGCGCTGCGCACCGCGAAGTCGGCGTCCGCGCGCCTGCGCTTCGACGACGGCGCGACCGTGACGCTCTCCGAAGACTCCCTGGTCTTCATCCGCCGCCAGGTCTCGGCGACCTCCGCTCTGCCGAAGAAGGAGATCGAGGTCCAGATCGGACAGATCGATGTCGAGGGCACCCCTGCGGGAGCGGCGGCTCCCGGGAAGCCCGCAGCGGCAGGTCGTGCGCGCACCGATCCCGATGCCATCGAGATCGTCGTCGCCGGGGCGCGCTCGGTCGCTTCCGCCGAGCAAGGCAAGCCGCTCTCCACCCGTTCACGGCGCGGCACCGACAACCTCGCCCAGTTCATGGTCTTCGCCGGCAAGAGCACGGTGTCGGCTGCCGGCGCGAGCATCGAAGTTCCCGCCGGCAGCGGAACGAGCGTGGTGGCGAAGGCGAAGCCGGGACCGGTGGAGGCGCTCCTGCCGGCACCGGCCGGTGCGCGGCCGGCCTACGGCGAAGAGGTGGAGCAAGGTGCGCCGCAATTCTCCTGGAGCGCGGTGCCCGGCGCCCATCACTACACCGTCGAAGTCTGCCGCGATCCGGGCTGCGGCTCGGTGGTCGCCCGGGAAGCCGCCGTCGCCACGGCCGCGGTGCAGCTCGACGTCGCGGGAGGCCTGCCCGCGGGTGAGCTCTTCTGGCGCGTCACCGCGGTCGCGTCCTCAGGCCTCGACGGCTTTCCGACGCCTCCGATCCGGGTGGAGGCAGTCGAAGCGGTGCGCCCCAACGCTCCGAACCTGTCGTTGAACACTCCCGCAGGAGCGGCGGTCAGCGCCGGGTCCTGTCTTTCGCACCAGCCCGAGCCCGTCGTGCGAGCTGTCGATCGCCACGGCGCCGACCTGCCGTGGACGTTGCTGCTGGATGGCAAAGAGATCGCGCTCGACGACTACCGCAGGCAGTCTCTCGCCGGAGAGCATCAGCTGTCGGCGAGAGTCACCGATGCGCGCGGCCGCAGCACTGACTCGGCGCAGGTAGCGTTCACGGTCGATGCCGCCGCCCCCTGGATCGACCTCGTAGCGTCGTCGAGCGGGAAAGTCGCCGAGACCTCCGAAGGCGATCGCCGGAGCGGCAGCCGCAAACGTTCCCGCGCGCCCGAGCCGGTCGGCGCCTGCGACTCCGGACTTGAGTTACTCGACGCCGCTCAGACCTGGCAGCCGGTGCCCTGCGCAACGTCAGGTGCCGGCCCCGCGGCGGCGATCCTCACTCTCCCACTGTCCGAGCCTTCGGTTCGGCTGCGCACGACCGGCAGCGCCGTGGGCCTCGGCGAAGACCCCGCCAACGTGGTCGCCGCGGGCATGCCTGCCGTGACTCTGGGCGCCTGGGACGTCGGTTGCGGGGTGACGCAAGTGGCGCTTCGGATCGTGCCTTCGCGCTATCGCAGCGGCCGTATGGTGCTCGAAGCCGAGGTCAGCGACGGCGCCGGAAACCGCCGCACCGCGGCCTGGCACATCGCTCGCCGCTGACGCCTTCGGTCGAGAGTCAGCGCGCCGACTGGCCTAGTCTTCAGAGCCCTTTTCCCAGGCCGAAATGTCCTGGAAGCTGCCCAGGGCGTAGGGAAAGAAGCCACGGGGCTCGAAATAGCGCGACCAGGTTGTCTCGAGATAGGCCTTCGAATGGAAGGCCGACTGCTCGTTGAAAGGCCCGACACTCGGCCGGAACAGAAATCCGCTGCGCTGGAGGCGCGCGAGCTCCTCCGCGGTCACGCCCGGGCTGGTGCGGGCGATCTCCGGTGCGTGCGTGGTGGCGAGCAGCAAACCGCCCGGCCGCAGCAGCCGCGAGAGCTCGGCGAGCCAGCCGTTCTGCGCCGCTTCGTCGAGGTGGGTGAAAACCGAGATCGTGAAGACGACATCGAACGCCTCGCTTGCGAGGCCGGTCGGGGGTGCGGCGGGGATGACTTCGAAGCGCCCCGGAAGGTGCCGAGCCGCCCAGGCGATCTGGCGGCGATCGACGTCGACGCCGGTGTAGGCGAGCGCCGGCAGGCCGAAGCGCTCGAGCGCTCCGGGCCGCAGCAGATGGCGCGCCACCCGTCCGCAGCCGCTGCCGAAGTCGAGCCAGCGCAGGTCCGTCTGCGCGAGCCGCCCGAGCCCGGCGTAGACCTTCGTCAGGTCGGCGGCGCAGAGCGCCCCGACGTGCAGGAATTCGGCGCGCGAGCTGTTCGGGCCGACGCGATGCCGGAGAGCGGGCGGTGGAAGCGGCATCGGATCGCCGCCCGAAAAGCGTTCGCGCAGGTCCGCCACGAAGTCGCGTCGGCGGTGCTTGCGATCCGCGATGGCGCGCCGCAGGGCGGCGCGCAGAGGTCCCGGCACCAACCGCCGGATCAGCGCGCGCAGCATTTCGAGCCGCGCGTCAATTCACCGACCCAGGCACAGCGAGCGTGAACGGTGCGATCTTCGCCTCGAAAGTCTCGCCGCTGGCGACGACGCGCATCACGTAGTGTCCCTCCATCGCGCCCACCGCCGTCTTCAGCGGACAAAAGCTCGTGTACTCGAAGCTCTCGCCGGCCGCCAGCACAGGCGTCTCGCCGACCACCCCGGGCCCTTCCACCGTCTGCACTTCGGCGTCCGAATCGGTGATGATCCAGACCCGTGACAGCAGTTGGGCGGTCTCCTCGCCGACATTCGAAATCCGAACCTGGTAGGAGAAGAAGTAATAGCTCTCGAAAGGCGAGCTCCGGTCGGGCTCATATTCGCTTTCGACCTCGATGCGTATGCCGCGCGTCGTTGTATCGCTCACGATATCTCCTCACAAACGAGGATAAACTCCCTGCCGAGGTTCGAGCAAACCGTCCCTGCCGCCATGACCGTCTCCCCCGAAGCCTTCCGCGATGCCCTGCGCCACTTTCCAGCCGGGGTCACTCTGGTCACTCTCGAGGCCGGCGGGGAGATTCACGGGTTGACGGTCTCGGCCTTCGTCTCGGTCTCTCCCGACCCGCCGCTCGTCGCGGTCATCATCGATCACAAGCATCGCGCCCATCACCTGCTCGAGCAGCCAGGCGCGGTCTTCGCCGTCAATATCCTGGGCGCTGCCGACCAGGCGCTCGCGGATCGCTTCGCCTGGACGCCCGAATCGGAGCGTTTTGCCGCCGGGAGCTGGACGAAGGCGGTGACCGGAGCCCCCGTGCTCGAAGAAGCGATCGCCTGGCTCGACTGCACGATCGACTCGCGCCATACCGCCGGCAGCCACACGATCTATGTAGGCCGCGTCCAGGCGAGCTCCGTGCCTCGGCCCGCGGGTCCGCCGCTGCTCTACTGGAATCGCGACTACCGTCGCCTGACGCTCGGCGAGAGCTGACTTCGCGGTGCGCTGGATCGCTACGTGCGGCCGCGGGCTCGAGTCGATTCTCGAGCGCGAGCTGGAAGAGATCGGCCGCTTCCGTCT
>JBDSRU010000010.1:0-5609 GCA_039929145.1 Thermoanaerobaculia bacterium | reverse complement strand
ACGAGGAGCTCTACCGCCGGCTTCTCGCAGGTTGAGATTCGGAGGGTGAAGCGCCGGGCACTCCTGCCGGTCGTGGGCGCGCCGACCATCCGGCCCTCTCGCGCTTCGCGCTGGCGGGCGGCGGTGTTGATCGCGATCCACATCGCCGTCGCGATCCACATCGCCCACTGGCTCATCGCCGGCCGCACGGTGACGCCGGTCGAGCCCTCGGAGGCGATGGCCTTCTCGAAGGCCGGCATCGTCAACGCCGGCCTGATCTTCTTCGCCGGCGCGATCCTGATCACCGCCCTCTTCGGGCGCTGGTTCTGCGGCTGGGCCTGCCACCTCGTCGCACTGCAGGACCTCTGTCGCTGGCTGCTCGGCAAGATCGGCATCCGTCCGCGCCCGCTGCGCTCGCGACTGCTGGGCCTGGTGCCCTACTTCGCCTTCGCCTACATGTTCCTCTGGCCGGCGATCTATCGCCTCTGGATCGGCGACTCTCTGGGCGTGCGCGGCGCCGAGCTCACCACGTCCGCCTTCTGGGAAACCTTTCCCGGCTGGGTGGTCGGCGTGCTGACCCTAGTGATCTGCGGCTTTGCCACCGTCTACTTCCTCGGCGCCAAAGGTTTCTGCACCTACGCCTGTCCGTACGGCGCGGCCTTTTCTCTGGCCGAGAAACTCTCGCCGCTGCGGGTGCGCGTGAACGAGGATTGCGACGCTTCCGGGCACTGCACGTCGGTCTGCACCTCGAACGTCCGGGTACACGAGGAGGTGCGCGACTACGGGATGGTGATCGACAGCGGCTGCATGAAGTGCGGCGACTGCGTGAGCGTCTGCCCGAACGACGCACTCTCTTTCGGCTTCGGCAAGCTGCCGATCTTCCTTCCTGCGCCGCCGGCGCCGCCCGCGCCGCCCACTCCGCCCGGGCCCGACCTCGGCAAGCGCTCCTATCCGCTCTCCTGGCGGGAGGAATGCATCCTCGGAATCGCTTTCATCCTCGCTTTCGCCTCTTTTCGCGGGCTTTACGGCGACGTGCCGTTCCTCATGTCGCTGGGACTCGCCGGAGTGCTGGCCTTCCTCGTCCTTCTGGCGGTGCGCCTCATCTCGCGCCGCGACCTCGCCTTCCGCCACCGCACGCTGAAGCGTGCCGGACGACTGCTTCCGGCGGGGCGCGCCTTTGCCGCGGCCCTCGGTCTGCTGGGTCTCCTGTGGGCCTGGAGCGCCTGGCTTCAGATGGAGGTCCTCCTCGCCCAGCGCTCCTTCGCCACTTTCTCCCGACTCCGCCCGGCACTCCTGGAGATCGCCTCCGTGCCCCCCGCCGCCACCGCCGGCGAACGCGCCGCGGCGCTCGCGGCGGTGCGCCACTTCGGCCGAGTCGAGCGCTGGGGCCTCTTCCGCTGGCGGGGACTCGCCTCGAACCTCGCCTGGAGCGCCTGGATCGGCGGCGACACCAGCGGATTCCGCCACGCGGTCGGCCGCGCCCTGGCGCGCCACGAATCGGAGTACCAGATGCTCCTGCTGACCGCCCGCGATGCCGCCGCGGGCGGCGATCTGGCCACCCTGACGCTCGCCGGCGAACGCGCCATCGCTCTCGATCCCAAGCGTCTGGAGGCCTATTCCGGAGTCGGAATCCTGCTCGCGCAGGCCGGTTCGCCGACCGCCCTGACCACCGCAGCGAGCTTCCTGGAGCGTGGAATGGGTCACTTCCCGTCCTCGACCGTGCTCGCCTATAATTTGGCCATTATCCACGCCATGCAGGGAGACCCCGAACGCGCCATCGAGCGATTCCGGCAAGTGCTTCGTTTCGAACCCGGACACCGTGAAGCGCGCGAGAACCTTGCAGGCATGCTGGCCCAGTCCGGGCAGCTGGAAGAGGCGGCAGTGCTCTACCGCGAGGCGATCGCCGCCTCGCCGGAAGATCCAGCCCTGCACGTGCTCCTGGCGCAGGTCTGGATGACGATGGGCAGAGACGAAGCGGCCCGAGCCGAGCTCGCCGCCGCGCTGAGAATCGAACCGGGCCACCGCCAAGCGAGAGACCTCGCCGCGGCGCTGGCGCAACAGGCGCAGTGACCGGGGGTTTGATCCCGACCCTCCGGAGTCATCTTGAAATCCACCACCACACGCTTGCCTGAAGGAGCCGGAATGTTCCAGAAATCGCATCTCGAGTCGGGGTCACTGAGTTTGGCGTTGGCGATGGGCCTCGGTCTCATCCTGATTGCGCCGGCAGCTCGTGCCGCAGGGTTGCCGACGACCGGTCCGGACGTCACGATCAACCGCATCACCGGCGTCGGCAACACTTATGGCGCAGCGAGCGGGATTCGCGCCTATGCGGTCGGCACCACCTCTTGCAACATCGGCGATACGCCCGTCAACTGGTGCAACACGAGCGGTGGCTGCGGCGGCGGAATGACGTCCAAGCAGCATCCGGTGATCGCGCAGGGAATTTATCGCTTGAAAACCGACGTGGACCGGCCCTCGGGACGGCTCGAACAGATCGGCATGAGTTGGCTGAAACACGGCTTCCTGTCGACCAATACGGGCAACTCCGAAGGGGCATGCAAAGTCGGGCACGACAGCTGCGACTCGCCTCCATTCGGCGGCGACCAGCTCGGCGTCGGTTGCCGCGACACCTATGGCTCCAGCCTGAACGGCAGTCGTCCGCTCGGCATGCGCTCCGAGGTCAACGCCACGACGGGCGACTTCCCCTATCCGTACACCTCCGTCGGATCTTCCACCGTCTATGACCAACGTATTCAGGTGCTGGAGAGCGACGTCGAGCCGACGCTCAACACCGGCGCAAGGTACTGGGCCGAGGCGCAATACATCGCCGACAATGACGCCAAGGCCGGCAACGGGCTCAACAACGCCTCCTACCAGGAGGTCCTGGTCAGCGGCGCGACCTACAACCTCGGCCTCTCCGGCGCTCTGAACCGCGAGCACTCGGCGATCTACGCCTGGCAACTGATCGATCCGACGGTCGAGATCTTCAATTTCGACGTCCCGGGCGCAGTCATCGAACGATTCGAGGTCGCCCGCAAGGTAACGCCGATCGACGGAGATACCTGGCACTACGAGTACGCCATCCGCAACTTGAACTCCGACCGCTCGGCGCGCGCCTTCACCGTTGACTTCGTCGACGGCACGCCGGTCACCAACCCGGGCTTCAAGTCGACGGATCACCATTCCGGCGAGCCGTACTCGACCGCCGCCTGGGACGTCGCCGCCACCCAGGCGACCGGCACCGTCACCTGGGGCACCTCGACCTACGCCAACGATCCCAACGCCAATGCGCTGCGCTGGGCGACGATGTTCAATTTCTGGTTCGACGCCGACGCAGCGCCCTCAACGGCTGTCCACACGCTGGAACTCTTCAAGCCCGGCTCGCCCGAAAGCGTCACTCTCGCCAGCCCGATCTTCGTCGACGGCTTCGCCTCCAACAACCTGACTGCCTGGTCCGACGCGGTGCCTTGACCTCGAGGCCGACCTCGCGATCGCGCCGCATCCGATCCTGATTTCTTCGAGTCCGGCAGGCCGACCTCTGGAGCCGGCCGGAAAGGATCCTCGCAGACGGCACTGCGCTCGGATACACCTGACCTGGTCGCCGACAGCACTGTGTAGCGGACACCCGATTTCACTGGAGACTCCCGATGACCCGATCAACGCTCGCGCGCTCCATCCTGCTTGTCGCCCTTTCCGCCGGCCCCGCTGCCCTCCTCGCCCAGGGCGTGCCGACGATCGGGCCCGACGTCACGGTCGCCCTGATGAGCGACGTCGCCAGCTACGGCAACAGCGGAGGCCTCCTCGGCTACATGGTCGGGACCACCTCATGCAACATCGGCGACACACCGGTCAACTGGTGCGACGGCGGATCGTGCGGCGGCGGCCTGAACAACAAACAGCACCCGGTGATCGCCCAGGGCATCTATCGCCTGAAGGGCGGGCGCTTGGACCAAGTCGGCATGAGCTGGCTAAAGCACGGTTTCGTCTCGACCAATTCGCTGGAAGGAGCCTGCAAGCAGGGCGCCGGCTGCACCGGCCCTCCGCTCGGCGGCAACCAGCTCGGCGTCGGCTGCACCGACACCTACTGGGCGACTCTCAACGGCGGCCGTCCGATGGGCCTGCGCTCCGAAGTCAACGCGACCACGGGCGACTTTCCGATGCCGCCAGCCGTCGTCGCTTCCGGACCGGGCTACGAGCAGCGCATCAAGGTCGAGCAAAACGACGTCGACCCGGCGCTCAACGCGGGCGCGGTCTACTGGATCGAGGGGCAGTACGTCTCAGATAACGACGCTCTGGCGGGCAACGCGTTGAACAACGCCTCCCATCGCAAAGTGACCTTCGCCGCCGGGACATTCAACATCGCTCTCACCGCGGACCCCATCGTGCGTGAGCACACCGCGCTTCACGAATGGCAGATTGCCGACCCCACGGTCGAGATCTACAACATCGACATCCCCGGCGCGATCATCGAGCGCTTCGAGCTCGCCCGCAAGGTGACCCAGCTCGACGTCGACACCTGGCACTACGAGTATGCGATCCGCAACATGAATTCGGACCGCGCGGCACGAGCTTTCAGTGTCGACTTCCCTGATGGGACGGCGATCGCCAATTCCGCCACCAAGAGCATCGAGCATCACTCCGGCGAGCCCTATTCGACCACCGCATGGGGAAACGGACTCGATTCGACGAACTCTACGGTGAGTTGGTTCACCGAGAATTTCGCGGTGAATGCAAATGCAAATGCCTTGCGCTGGGCGACGATGTTCAACTTCTGGTTCGATGCCGATGCTCCTCCGGCGAGTGCCATTCACACGCTTGACCTGTTCAAGCCGGGCTCGCCGGCGACCGTGACCTTCACCATGCCGCTCTTCGCTGACGGCTTCCAGTCCCACAATCTGACCGCTTGGTCGGCGGTGGTACCTTGAGACTTTCACGCCTGCGCACTTCCGAGGAGCACAGAATGCCGACACAGAAGCCGTGCCTGCCCCGCGTTTCGCCCGTCATCGCCGCTCTTTCGCTGCTCGTCATGACCGCGCTCGCGACGCCGCCTGTCGGTGCTGCCGATCTCACGGTCGGTCCGGACGTGACCATCATCAATCTTCCCGACACCATGAACTGGGGGGTCTCCGGCGGCATCCGCGCATACTCGGTGGGCACGACGTCCTGCAACATCGGCGACAAGCCGGTCGCCTGGTGTGATGCCGGAACCTGCCTCGGCGGCACTCTGCAGTCCAACGACCACCCGGTCATTGCCCAGGGGCTGTACCGCCTCAAGGACGGGCGCTTCTCGCAGATCGGTATGAGCTGGCTGAAGCACGGCTGGTTGTCGACCAATTCAAACAACACCGCCTGCGCTGGAATCACGTGCATCATTCCTCCCGGCAGCGGCGATCAGCTCGGTATCGGATGCAACGACACCTACGGCGCCGGACTCAACGGCGGCCAGGGCAATCCCGGCACCTGCCTCGGCGGCTCGAACTGCCGGCTGGGCATGCGCTCCGAGGTCAATCCGACCACCGGCGACTTTCCGATGCCCTACACCAACACCGCGCATCCGTCGGTCATCGACCAGCGCATCCAGGTACCTGAGACGGACGTCGATCCGGCGCTCAACGTCGGCGCCTCTTACT
>JBDSRU010000009.1:0-4322 GCA_039929145.1 Thermoanaerobaculia bacterium | reverse complement strand
AGTGCCCGGCGCGATCTCGAATCGGGCCTCGAGGTGATGGCGTAGCGCCTCTTCGATTTCGGCCGCGGTTTCGCGCGGTGTCGAGCGCGCCGCGCCCGACTCGATCGCGCGGAGCGTGGCGGCGAGCGAACGCCCGGTTCCCCGGCCGCGCGGCGCGCCGGTTCGTCGCCGCAGCACTCCGGCCGCAAGCAGGCCGCCGACAAGCAGGCCGCCGCCGGCCGCCCAGTACCAGGGTCGCCCGGCCGCCGGCGCGGTTCCGGCGGTGGTGTCGGGCGCCTGCCCCGCAACTTGCGGCGACGCAGAAGGAGTGCCCCCTGGCGGTGGCGGCGGGACAGCAGCAACGACCGCTTCGCCGGTCACGGAAAGGACCAGCGGGCGCGTGGAAACGCTGCGATAGGCCTCCGTAGAGGGGTCGAAATACGGCAGTTCGAGCGCCGGCAGCTCATAGGTGCCCGGCCCCTGGGGCACGAGCACGTAGCTCCACTCCAGTGAGGAGACCAGGCTGCCGTCGGTGAGTCGCTCGGCGCTCTCCTGGTGCGGCGGGAAAAGCCGCAAGCCCTCCGGAATGGCGAGCTCGGGAGGCCGCAGGCTTTGCAGGTTGCCGTGTCCAGTGGAGCGGATGGTGAGCGTTGCGGCCTCGCCGACCGCGAGCGCCGTGCGGTCGAGGCGCGCCGAAACCGTGAGGGTGCCCACGGCGCCGGTGAAGCCTGGAGGCGGAGCGGGCAGCGCCTGGACCTCGAGCTGCAGCGCCTCGGTCTGGAGATGCAGGGTTTCGGATCGTCCGAAGGGGGTGCCGAACGGTCCGATCTCCGCCATTCGCGCCACGAGGTCGACCTCCGTCGGTTCGATGGCGAACTTTCCCGCCTGCAGCGGAAACAGCGCGCGGCGCAGCATGGCGACACGCCCGATGCGTTCGCCGTTCTGCTCCAGCCATTCGGGTTTGAGCTCGGAGGGTTGCGGAATCTCCCTCACCCAGAAGCCCTTGAACGTCGGCATGTGAGTCGGCTGGAAGGCGCCGACGTCCGTCTGGGTGTAGAGCCAGAGGGTATAGGTGACCTGCTGCCCGACGTAGACCGCGTGCGGATCGACCTCGGCGCGCAAGAAGATCTTCGGCCGATTGTCCTCCTGCACCGGCTTCATGCGGCGCCGGCCGACACCGCTGCGTCCGAAAAGGTCCTCGAAGGGATCGAACGACCGCCCCGCTGGCGGAGCCGCGGACCTCTGCTCGCGCTGTGGCGCCTCTTGCTGTACCTGGATCTCCTTGTCCGAGAGTCGCAATGCCTTGCCCGCCACCGTGAGGGCGATGGCGCGCACCCGCGCCGGGCCGACTCCCTTGGGCCGCAACCGCCACGTGAGCTGCAGGGTGCTCGAAGTGGTGCCGTTCACCCAGCGCTGGCTCTGCGACTGAAAGGGCCCGGCGACGACTTCGAAGTTGTCGAGCTCGAATGCGGGGTGCACGTCGAGTCCGCCGAAGCCACCGGAGCTCACGGTGATGCTGAAGCTCACCAGCTCGTCGAGACCCACCAGGCCGGGTTCGAGCACCGCCGTCGCTTCGGTGCGAGCCTCTTCCGCGACCGCCGGCGCCGCCAGCGCCATCGAGGCCAGGAGGCCAGGGAGCACAGCGGTAGCGCAGAGCAGGCGGACCTGTGATTTCACCAGTCTTTTTCCACGCTGGTCTTGGCGCGAGCTACGGCGCGGGCTTGTTCGCGGCGCTGCTGGCGTTCGAGATTCTCCACCGCCTGCAGAATCGCCGCGGCCTGCTCGGCCGTCATGTCTTTCTGGTCTTCGAATTGCGGCAGCGGGTTCTCGCGCGCCTGCTGCTCGCCGGGCTGCTGTTCGCCCGGTTGCGGCTCTCCGGGCTGCTGCGCGTCCGGGGGCGGGGTCTGCTGCGGATTCTTTTGCGATTCGCCCTGCGGATCGCCCTGCGAATCCGGCTGCGGTTTTTGCTGCGGATCGTCACCTTCGCCCTGACCGTCCTGCTGCTGGTCCTTGGAATCCTGATTCTTCGGGTCCTTCTTCTCTTGATCCTTGTTCTGCTGGTTCTTCTTCTGCTCCTCCTGCTGGCGCTGCTGCTCTTCGAGCATGCGGACGGCGAGCTCGAGATTGCGCTTGGCAGAGGGCAGGTCGGGCTGCGTGCGCAAGGCGCCCTTGTAGGCGTCGATGGCGCCGCGGGCGTCCTTGGCGTCCAAGCGGGCGTTCCCGAGGTTGTAGAGCGCGTCCGCGGCGAGAGCGGGGGGTGCGTGCTTGGCGGCCTGCTCGAGCAATTGCGCGGCATCCGGCTGTTTCGCGCCGAGATGGGCCGTGCCAGCGTTGAACTCGGCGAGCGGATTGCCGGGTGCGAGGCGCAGCGCGCTGTCGAGCGGTGCGACGGCCTCTTCCACTTGGCCCTTCTCCCAGGCGGACAAGGCGCGCGCGGTGCGCTCGCGCGCGTTGAAGCGGTAGGGCTCGAATGCCGGAGGAGTCACCGCGCCGGTTTGGGAGGCGATCGGGGCGGGAACCGGACCGCTGCCCGGTGCCGTCTGCGCGAGCGCCGGCGCAAGGCCGAGCGGCGCGCAGGAAAGGAGAAGAACGGCCGCGAAGCAGGCCTTGCAGCGCTCAGGGGCCTGGTGCCGACGGCGACTCAAAGCGCGCCCTCGGCTGTCGTGCGGGAATCTCTGCGCGAACCGGAGCGGGAGGCGGTGCGCCCCGGCCGGCGCGAGTAGGGGCTCACCGCGAGCCACAGTCCGAGAGCCGCGGCCGCCGCCGCAAGCGGCCACTGGAAGCGCTCCTCCAGCGTGGAGACGGTAGAGCTCGCCAGTCCGCGCTTTTGCATGCCGGAGATGCGGTCGAGGATCGCACCGGGATCGACGTTGGCGTTCGAGGCTTCGAGGTAGAGACCGCCGGTCGCCGTGGAGAGCTTCTCGAGGACGCCCGGCTGGAGCCTGCTGATGACGATTCCGCCGGCCGCCGTGCGCTTGAACTCGCCCTCGTGACCGGCGACTGGAACGGGCGCGCCCTGGGCCGTGCCGACTCCGACGGTATGCACCACGATGCCGGCTTCGACGAGTCGCTGGATGACCGGTTCGAGCTCTTCGTCGTGATCTTCGCCATCCGACAGCAGGACCATGACGCGCTGCTTGTCGTGTCCGGCGGGAAAGAGGTCGATGGCCCGCCCGAGGGCGGGGGCGAATTGCGTGCCCGGGAGCGGCAGCGAGCCCGGTTCGATGGCGTCGAGCAGCAGGTCGAGCACGGCGACATCGACCGTGAGCGGCGCCATCACCACGCCGACTCCCTCCGCCTGCACGAGCGCCACCCGGTTTCCCGGCAGTTCCTGCGCCATGCGACGCACGAGCGACTGGGCGAGCCAGATGCGCGATGGCAGGACGTCGTAAGTGCCCATCGACGCCGAGCTGTCAATCACGAAGACGATGTCGACCCCGCGCTGGTCGACTTTCTCGATCGATTCGCCCCAGCGCGGCCGGGCGAGAGCGAGCACGATGCCCAGCGTCGCGAGGCCGAGGAGGATCGCCGCCCAGAGGGCGGGACGTGGCCGGCTGCCGGAGCGCAGGCGCGGCTCGATGGCGCGCGAAGCCCAGGCCGCCTCCGCTGCCGCCCGGCGACGCCAGAGCCACAGCGCGGTCGCCGCGGCGAGCGGCGCCGCGAGCGCCATCCAGATCAGGCGGGGTTCGGCGAAGTTCATGGCTCGGCCGTCATGCGCAGAGCGCCAGCGAGGAGCGGAAGGAGCAGCAGCGCGAACGCCGTCCAGGCGAAGGGCTGAAAGCTCTCGCGGTAGCGGATGTAGCGCTTGACCTGCATCGGCGTCTTCTCGAGCAGGTCGATGCGGTCGAAGACGGCGCGCAGGGCGCCCGGGTCGGTGGCCGCGAAGTAGCTGCCGCCGGTGCGTTCGGCGATGGTACGCAGCAGCTTTTCGTCCACCTCGACCTCCATCGCGACCCGCCGGGTCTCGACGCGGCCGGTGAGCGGGTCGCGCACCTGGACCGGAACCGGCACGCGGCCGTCGCGACCGACACCGATGGTGTAGACGCGCAGGCCCAGACCCTTGGCGACGGCGGCGGCCGACAACGGGTCGATCTCACCGGCGTTGTTGACGCCGTCCGTGACCAGCACGATGACCTTGGACTTGGCGGCACTGTCCTTCAGCCGGCTCGCGGCGTTGGCGAGCGCGACGCCGATCGCCGTGCCGTCCTGAACGGTGTTGAGCTCGATCGAGTCGACCAGTTCATCGAGCATCGCCCGGTCGGTGGTGAGCGGCGAGCGCGTCAGCGCCGAGCCGCCGAAGATCGTCACGCCGATTCGGTCGCCGGGTCGCTTGGCGATGAAAT
>JBDSRU010000008.1:0-3051 GCA_039929145.1 Thermoanaerobaculia bacterium | reverse complement strand
TTCGCCTTGCCGCTGGGCAACCTCCTCGTCACCGGCGGCGTGGGCGAGAACCAGGGGATGGCCGTCTGGGCGCATCAGGCGGCGCCCGACACGCGCGGGCCGGCGGTGGGCTTCCATATTCCGCGCGCGGGCCAGGCCAACTACCCGCTCGGATCGCCGATCACTCTGCTCATCCACGAGACCCTGGCCACACCGACGATCGTCAATGGCACGAGCTTCATCGTCCGTCCGGTCGGTGGCTCGGCCGTCGCCGGCCGGCTTACCTTCTCGTTCGACGACGTGCTGACGTTCACGCCGAACGCTCCGTTGGCGGCGAACACCACCTACGAGGTGGTGCTGGCGGCGGGCGGGATCCGCGATGCGGCCGGCAACGGCATGGTCGGCTACAGCTTCAGCTTTTCAACTGGAGCTACCGTGAACGGCAACACACCGCCCGCCTTCGCGAGCTTCGATGCGTCGCCCTATCCTGCGGCTCCCGGGGGTTCAGTGACCTTCGGCGCCGCCGCCTCCGATCCGCAGGGCGAGGTGGTCGACTATCGCTTCGACTTCGGCGACGGCGCGCCGAAGACCGCCTGGGGGACGCCCAACGCCAACCACGTCTTCGCTGCGGCCGGCCACTACCGTGCGACCGTGCAGGCGCGCGATCCCCACGGCGCGATCAGCTCGCGCACCCGGGTGATCACCGTGGCGACCCCTCCGCCCGGAGCGCTGCCGGCGTCGAGCACCTCGGCGCTCTGTGACGTTCCGGCACGGCGCATCTGGACGGTCAATCCCGACCACGGCACCGTCGCCGCCGTCGACGCCGACTCGGGGAGCCTGGAGCTCGAAACCCCGGTCTGCCTCCACCCACGCGCCCTAGCGCGGGCGGCGGCCGGCGAGATCTGGGTCGCCTGCGGCGGCGACGACCGGATCCGCATCCTCGACGCCAGCGGCTCGCCGGTCGGCGAGATTCCACTCGGCTACGGCAGCGCGCCCGCCGGCATCGTCGCCTCCCCGAACGGCGCGACGCTCTACGTCGCTCTCGAAGGACGTGGCGAGCTCCGCCGTCTCGACGCTGCAAGCCGCCAGACGACGGCGACGCTCGCCCTCGGGCCGGCGCCGCGCGCCCTGGCGCTTTCGGCCGATGGCACGCGGCTGCTCGTCACCCGTTTTCTCTCCGACCGCGATTGGGGCGAAGTCTGGGACGTCGCAACGGCCGGCCTCACTCTGACGCGCACGATCCGGCTGCCGAAGCTCGGCGGCGATGCCCATCGCGACGGCACGGCGGAGGGCCGTGGGACGCCGAATCAGCTTGTCGGCATCGCCATCGCTCCGGACGGCAGCAGCGCCTGGGTGACGGCGACCAAACCGAACGTCGACCGCGGGACGCTTTTCGGGCCCGATCTCGATTCCGACAACACCGTGCGCGCGACGCTGGTCGAGCTCGCGCTGGGTCCGGGCACGGCGGTCCGCGCGATCGATCTCGACAACAGCGACTCGCCATCGGCGATTGCCTTCTCGCCGCTCGGCGACTACCTCTTCGTGACCCTGCAGGGGGGTGACGAGCTCATGGTGCTCGACGCCTTCGAAACCGGCAGCGCCGCCGGGCTCGGGTCGTTGGTGACCCGGCTCGGGACCGGAGCGGCGCCGCAGGGACTCTGCGTCGATGCGCCGAACGACCGCGTCTTCGTGCAGAACTTCCTCGGCCGCTCGACTTCGATCTTCGAGGCCGGGGAGTTCTATGCCAGCGGCGATATCCAGGTGCCGTCGACCGTCGTCGACTCCGCCGGGACGGTGGCCGGCGAGCCGCTTGCGGCCAACGTTCTGGCGGGCAAACGGATCTTCTACCACGGGCGCGATCCTCGCATGAGCGCCGAGGGCTATCTCTCCTGCGCCACCTGTCACCTCGACGGGCGCGACGACGGCCGGGTCTGGGATTTCAGCGGGCGCGGCGAAGGCCTGCGCCGGACGGTCCCGCTCCGTGGGCGGGCCGGCATGGAGCAGGGCAACGTGCACTGGAGCGCCAACTTCGACGAGATCCAGGACTTCGAAGGCGACATCCGCAACGCCTTCGGTGGCGCCGGCTTCATGGAGGATGACGATTTCACCGCCACCGCGGCTCCGCTCGGGCCGGCCAAAGCCGGCCTGTCGCCGGACCTCGATCGGCTCGCCGCCTACGTCGCCTCCCTCGGGCCATTGAGCGTGCCGCGCAGCCCGTTCCGCAACGCCGACGGCAGCGTGACCACCGCCGGGGTTGCCGGCAGGGCCCGGTTCCGCACGCTGGGCTGCACCGGCTGTCATCGTGGCGCGGGTTTCTCGGACTCGACGCTCGGCGGAGCGACGCTGCACGACGTCGGCACCCTCCGGACGACCTCCGGCGGCCGCCTCGGCGAACCGCTCACCGGGATCGACACGCCGACCCTCGTCGGTCTCTGGACGCAGTCGCGCTTCCTGCACGATGGCTCGGCCGCGACGCTCGACTCCGTGTTCACCGTCGCCGGCGGATCCGTGCTGGCGGCCGAGGACGCGATTCCCTCCGCCGGTGCCCAGATCGTCTCCTCGTACGTCGACCTGAACAACGACGACACCGTGCACGGCCGCGCCTACGCTGCGCTCGGTCCGAATGGCGCCAGCATCACCTACTCCGGCGTCGACGGCGGCGGCGGCGGTGTCGGAGCGATCGAGCTCCGCTACAGCAGCACAGGCGCTTCGCAGGTGAGCATCTCGGTCAACGGCGTGGCGCAAAACCTGAATCTCGCTGCGGTCGGCAACAACCCCACCTGGCGCCATACGAACTGGCGCAGCGCGCGTCTCGAAGGAGTGGCCTTTTCCGCCGGCGCGAGCAATACCGTCCAGATCACCGGCACCAGCGCCTTCCCCAATCTGAGTCTCGACGAGATCACCGTCTCCCGCCCGGACGAGCTCACGCGCGCCTTCGCCCACCGGAGCGCTGGCACCCTGCCACCGGCGTTGCGCGCCGAGCTCGTGGCCTACTTGCTGCAGCTCGACGCCACGCCGGAGGACAATCCCGGCAGCGCGATCTTCCTCGATGGCTTCGGCAGCGCCGGCACC
>JBDSRU010000007.1:0-4796 GCA_039929145.1 Thermoanaerobaculia bacterium | reverse complement strand
ATCTCGACCCCCGATTCCTCGTCGCGATGAACGACGACTCGATCGTGCATCGCGACTTTCTGCAACGACTTGTCGGCTGCGCTCTCGAGCATCCCGACGCCGTCGTCGGCGCCTTGTTGTTGCGCTGGGACGTGCCGCACCGGGCCTTCCAGGTGGCGCCCATCTGGGACACCCGGCGCGGTGGCTGGCAGATGCCGCAGGAGCTCGACTTCTGGTCCTTGCCGCGGCGACCGTTCGCCGTCGAGAGCATCGTCGGCAACTGCGTTCTCTACCCGGCAGCGGCGGTGCGCGCGGTCGGCCTCATGGACGAGCGGCGATTTCCGCACTCGCACGCCGATATGGTCTATGTCCAGGCGATGCGGCGCGGCGGATGGCGGCTGCTCCTCGAGCCGCGCGCCCTGGTCTGGTGCCAGCCGAATGTCTACCCGCCGCCGCTCCACACGCTGCCGGTCGCGCAAGTCCTGCGGATTCTCCTGGTGAATCCACGGCACCCGCACAACCTCATGCGCGAGTTCGGGTCGCGTTGGGCCTCGGCGCCGTCGCGCGCGAAAGCGCTGGCGGCATTCGGCATCTACTGCGGCATGCTGGCGCTGAAGGCGGTCGGCATCGGGCGCGCCCGCGTTGGCCTTGAACCGCCGCTCTCCGAAAGCCGTCGATGAGCGGCTTGCCACTCGTCGACCGCGTCGGGCATCTGCTGCAGGAGAGCCGCGGACAGCGCGTCCTGCACCTCGGCTGCACCAACTGGCCCTACACCGCCGAGTCCCTGGCCGACGGCTCCCTGCTGCACCTCCGGCTCGCCGCAGCCGCGGCGGAGCTCTGGGGGCTGGACGCCGACCAGAAGGGACTCGACATTCTCGCCGGACGCGGCATCGAACGGCTGCTGTGCGCCGACCTCGAGCACCTCGAGCGCGTGACACCGCCGGCCGCTTTCGATCTCATTCTCGCCGGCGAGGTCATCGAGCATCTCTCCAACCCCGGGCTCTTCCTCACCGGCATCCGGCGCTTCATGACCTCCGAGACGCGGCTCATCCTGACGACCGTCAACGCCTATTGCGGCATGCGGACCATGACCTACGCCCTGCGCGGGCGTGGCGGAAGGGTGGAGCCGGTGCATCCGGACCATGTCGCCTACTATTCGTATTCGACGATCCGGCACCTGGTCGAGCGGCACGACCTGGTGGTGCGGGACTTCCGCTTCTACGATCTCGGCCCAGAGCATCGGCCGCAGAACCGCTTCTACAAGAACTGGATCAACGACCTCTGCGTCGCCATCTCGCCCCAGCTCGCCGACGGCCTCATCGTCGAGTGCGCGCTGCCGTAAGCGACACCGCCTCCGCGAGGAGCTCCTCCAGCAGGCGCAGCGGCTCGTCGCTCGTGAGATGCCGCCGCGCATACTCCACTGCAAGGTAGCGGCTGCGCTCGCGCTCGGCCTGCGATCGAACGGCGAGGGCCTCGATCGCCGCGCACCAGGGCGCCGGATCTGCGACCTCCAGAATCTGTCCCACTCCCGCAGGCTCGATGTCCGACCAGGGCGTGTGCGGGCTGAGCAGAACGAAACAGCCCGCGGCGAGCGCCTCGAGGACGACGTAGCCGTAGTTCTCGTCGAGCGTCGGCAGGGCAAGGACGTCGAAACGCGAGAGAAGTTCGGGCACGTCCTTGGGCGGGAGCGCACCGTAGAGGGTGACGCGGACGTTGACCGGCAGCAGCGCGAGCGCCCGCTCGCAGCGACGCCAGTACACCGGATCCGCGATCGGCCCGGCAAGGCCGAAGTGGATCGGCACCCGCACCTGGCGCAGCGCAACGAGCAGGAAGTGCAGGTTCTTCTTCGGATCGATCCGCGACACGAAGAGCAGCTCGAGTTCGCCCGAACGCCCGCCAACGCTCGCTGTTCGGGCGCCCTCGGCGGGCTCCGATCCCGCAGGCGACGGCGACGGCGAAAGACTGGCCGCGATCGTCACCGGCTCGCGCTCGCCGAACCATTGCCGCACGAGCTCCGCCTCCGGCGCCGAGGCCGCCTTCCACAGGACGCCGCGCAACAGGCCCGACGCGCGGGCGAGCCGGAGGTAGAGGTGCTTGCGTAAGGACCTGGTGACGAGAGCTCCGGCACCAAGCTCGCCCTCGGGCGCCACCACGACACTCCTCCCATTCATCCAGCCCAGACGGCGCAGCAGCAGGATGCGGATCGCGAGCACGGAGAAGAGGCTGTTGAGATAGACCACCGCCGGATCGGCCGCCCGGACGAGTGCGAGCAGTCTCCGCAGCGTCAGTTCTCGATCCGGCGCGTAGTAGACATCTGCCAACCCGACACGCACCCAGGCGCGCGAAGGCGGATTGCCGAACGGCCGCGGGTCGCCTACATCGTGATCGCGGGTGACCACCGCAAAGCGAAAGCGAGCGCCCAGCCGGGCGACCGTGTTCACCAGCGAGCGAGCCCCGCCTCCCGCGAGCTCCGCCGGCGCGAAATACTCGCAGACGAAAAGCACATCGACACCTGGCGGGGAGGGCGTCACTGCCTCCTGCCCGGCGGCGGCCCGGGACGCGCCAGATCTCTCCAGGCTTCAACGAATCGCCTGCCGCAAACCACGAGCGACAGCTCCTCCTCGGCGACGCGACGAGCCGCGGCGCCCATCCGCCGGGCAACCTCTGGATGCGCATGGAGAGCGAGAGAGCGCGCGGCGAGCGCCTCGGCATCGCCGATCGGCACGAGGTGCCCAGTCTCGCCTTCGCGTACGATTTCCGCGGCGCCGTCCGATCGCGTCGCCACGACCGGCAGGCCACTCGCCATGGCTTCGACCAGTACCAGCCCCCAACCCTCCTCGTTCGAAGAGAGCAAGAACAGGGAAGCGCCACGATAGAGGGCAGGAAGGGTCTCTTCGGGCACGCCGCCGCGCAGATCCAGATCGGCTGCGATTCCGAGCTCTGCCGCCACTTCGAGATCGCGGGGCGATGGATCCGAAGAGCCCGCAAGGACCAGTTTCGGAAGGTCGCCGCGGAGCGCCTTGGCGGCGGCGTAACCACGAAACAACAACTGGACGTTCTTGCGCGGATCGGCGAACCGCGCGACGCTCAACCAGTATCCCGGTCCTGCCGCCTCCGCCGGGCGGAAGCGCTCGGTATCTGTCCCGGGCGGCGCGAGCCGGATCCGCCCGGCGGCGCCGGTTGACGCAAGCCGGGCCGCCATGGCCCGATTCTCCACCAGCACGAGACTGGAGCGCGCGAGCGCCCGGCGCTCCAAACTGGCGGTCGCCGTCGTCATCGCCGCGCTCCACAGTCGGCGCAGTCCGCGCTGCGCCGCGAGCGCGCTGGCGCGTTCCACTCGCGCGGTGCTCGCAAGTTGCAGCGCGACCGGCGCCCGCGCGTCGCGGGCCAGATTCGCCCAGGCGGGAGTGCCCGCCACGACCTGCACGAGCGCGCAATCGTCGAGGCGGCGCGTGAGCTCGCGGCGAGGGCGGTAACGCCGGAACTCGAGCTCCGTGAAGGAGGCGCCGCTGTGGCGGTACGCCGGCAGAAGCGGATCCTCGCACTCGACCATCTGCGGGCCGCTGAGCCAGGTAGAGGGCGCAAGCAGCCGCAGGCTGGCCGGGTCGCGCGATGAAGTGGCCGCCGACAACAGGTCGACTTCGAAACCGGCCTCGATGGCTACACGATGCAGAAAAATGACGACCGAGCGCACTCCGTTTCCCGGTTGCGAAAGGTCCTGGCTCAGGATCGCCAGACGCTGACCCTGGTCACCCATTCGACCTCAGTTCCGCTCCGCGCGGAGGCATTGCTGCAGGCAGCGTTCAGTCAAAGCGGCGGGCGGACTTCCCGGCCGGGGGAGCCGTTCGCGAAGCGAGCCTCACTCCTGTCGCCGCGTTGCCGATCGCATCGCGAGGGCCGGAGTCCGCTCGCTGGCTTCCGCTGCGCGAACGGCTCCAGGAGAGAGCTGGAAGCTGGGAACGAGGACGCGCAGCAGGGGCCGGATGGCGGCCTGCTCTCCTGCGGCCGCCACTTCGATCAGGCGCTGCAGCTGAAATTCGAAGTCGACGGGCAACGCCGCGCCCTGCGTGACCGTGACCCCGCAATCGAGACGAGTCGAGAGCTCCTCACCATCGGTCAGGTCCTCCGTCATCTTCTCTCCCGGCCGAAGGCCCGTGAAAACGATCGGAATGTCGAGGTCGGGCACCAGCCCCGCCATGGTGATCATGTGTCGCGCTAGATCGAGAACCCGAAGCGGCTCGCCCATCTCGAGTGCGCAAATCTCGCCGAGGTCCTTGTAGGTGGCTTCGATGACGAGGCCCACGGCTTCGGAGACGGTCATGAAATACCGCTCCACCTCCGGATGGGTGACGGTAACCGGCCGACGCTCGGCGATCTGGCGCTCGAACAGCGGCACGACCGAGCCCGCCGAGCCGAGCACGTTGCCGAACCTCACGACGCAGGGGCGCGCGATGGCGTCAGCCGCGCGCAGGACCACCATTTCAGCGACGCGCTTCGTCGCTCCCATGACGCTCGTCGGACGGACCGCCTTGTCGGTCGAGATCAGAACGAAACGCTCCGCTCCAGCGGCGATCGCAGCCGCGACCGCGTTGCGGGTGCCGACGACATTCGTCTTCACCGCTTCCGATGGCGCGCCTTCGAGGATCGGCACCTGCTTGTGCGCCGCGGCGTGCAGGACGTCCTGCGGCCGCCAGCGCACGAAGAGCTCGTGCATCCGCGGTGCGTCGCGAACATTGGCGACCTCCGCGACGATCTCGCGTCCGCCGAAGCGTTCCGACAGCGCGCGCTCGAGCAGGTAGAGCCCGTTCTCGTCCTGA
>JBDSRU010000006.1:0-3804 GCA_039929145.1 Thermoanaerobaculia bacterium | reverse complement strand
CCGAAGAGGCGCTCGCGGCGGTCGATCTCGTCGACCGCCGGGACTTCCTGCCGCGTGACCTCTCGGGCGGGCAGAAGCAGCGCGTGGCGATCGCCCGCGCGCTCGCCGGCCGACCCGCGGTGCTGCTCGCCGACGAGCCGACGGCGAACCTCGACTCGGCCGTCGGCGCGCAGATCCTCGAGCTCTTCCGCGAGCTCGCCAAGCGCGAGAACCGCGGCCTGCTCATCGTCACGCACGACCCGAATGTGCGCACCATTGCCGACCGGGTGGTCAGGATCCGCGACGGCCGCATCGTTCCCGACAGCGCCCCAGCGTCGCTCGCCGCCCGCATCACCACCCGCCGCAGGAAAGACAAGGAGAAAGCCTCATGAGTCGTCTCGTCGCCCGCCCCGTGCTCGTCGTTGCAGGGCTCGTCGCCGCCGGACTGTTCGCGCTTCAGATGCGTGCGCTCTCCGCGAACGACACTCTGGCCGCTCCGGAGAGTACGGCGCCGAGCCGGGCCGCCGACGCTCCAGCCGCCGGCTTGCGCGTGGTGGCGGAGGGGCGGCTCACCACCTACCCTGGCGCCGAGGTGCTGGTGGGGAGTGAGGTCGCGGGGACGATCGTCAGTCTGCCGATCGTCGAGAAGCAGCTCGTGCGGAAGGGACAGCTCATCGCCCTCCTGCGCTCCGACGATCTCGCCGCTCAACTCGCCGAGGCCCAGGCCCGCGTGGTCGAGAGCGAGGCCGAGATCCGCCTCGCCGAGGCCGAACGCGACCGCGCCATTAGCCTCTATGCCCAGCAGGTCGATACCGCGTCGCGGCGCGACAAGGCTGTGCGCGACCTCGAAGTCGCGAACGCCCGGCGCTCGACCGCACTCGCCGCGACGCGCCGCCTGGAAGCCGAGATCGCCAAGCGGCGCATTCTGGCGCCGATCGACGGCGTGGTGATCGTCCGCCATGTCGACGCCGGAGAGCCGGTCGATGCCCGCGCCGCCATCGTCACCATCGCCGATCTCTCGAAGGTGCGCATCGAAGCCGAGGTGGACGAGTTCGACGCCGGCCGGCTTGCCGTCGGTTCGGGGGTTGCGGTCACCGCCGAAGGCTTCGACGGCGAGACCTGGCGCGGCACGGTAGAAGAGATTCCCGACAGCGTGCAGGGCCGCCGGTTGAAGCCGCAAGACCCGGGCAAGCCCGCGGACACCCGCGTATTGCTGGTCAAGATCCGGCTCGAAGAGGCGACCCCGTTGAAGCTCGGTCAGCGCGTCGAGGTCGAGATCGGCGGGTGATCAGAGCCACTCGACAGCTGTCGAGTGGCGGGTGATCAGGGCCACTCGACGGCTGTCGAGTGGCAAGGTGATCAGGACAACTCGACGGCTGTCGAGTTGCAGTGTGATCAGGACAACTCGACAGCTGTCGAGTTGCAAGGATTGAGCAACCCCGTAGCTACCAGGTATCAGAAACTAGAGCGATTCCATTGTCATGGAGTTGCTGCAGCCAACCCTCGTCACCAGACCTCGCACTTGTTGGGCGGGTTCATCGGCGTCCCCGGCTGACACGAGAAGGTGCCGGCGAAGCCCGGGTGATTGACCATCGGCCCGACGACGCGGAATTTCGCCGGCGAGTGCGGGTCGGTCTGGACCTGCAGCCGCTCCGCTTCGATCGTCGACTTGGAACACCAGACCTGCGCCGCGGCGACGAAGAACAGCTGGTCCTCGGTCAATCCCGCCACCGTGGGCCCCTCGCCGCGCTCTTTCTGACGCTCTTGCAGAACGTCCCAGGCCTGCTTCAGGCCACCGTTGTCGGCGATGTTCTCGCCCAGCGTCAGCTTGCCGTTGACATGCACGCCGGGCTCGATCTCATAGGCGCTGTACTGCTTGTCGATACAGGCGGTGCGCTCTTCGAAGCCCGACACCGAAGCGGGCGTCCACCAGTCGGTCATCGAGCCCCTGGAGTCGAACTTGCTCCCCTGGTCGTCGAAACCGTGGGTGAGCTCGTGCCCGATGACGAAGCCCATGCCGCCCAGGTTCATCCCCGTTGGATAGTCCTTGTGGAAGAACGGCGGCTGCAGGATGCCGGCGGGATAGGTGAAGGCATTCTGCAGCGGGTTGTAGCTCGCATTCACCGTCTGGGCATCCATTCCCCACTCCTTGCGGTCGACCGGTTTGCCGACCTGCGCCAGCAGGCGTGAGGCCTCGAAGCCGCGCGCCGCGACGGCGTTGGCGAAGTGCTTGCCGCGGGCGATCGAGAGCTGCGAGTAGTCGCGCCACTCCTCGGGATAGCCGATCTTCCAGGCCAGCGTGCCCTTCTTTACAAGCGCCGCCTGCCGGGTCGTATCGTCCATCCAGGCGAGCTCCGGCAGCGAAGCCGCGAAGGCATCGGCGATGCCGTGGATCATGGCGAGCGCCAGGTCCTTCGAGTTGCCGGCGAAACGCTCCTTGACGTAGAGCTGGCCGATCGCTTCGCCCATCGCGTCCTCGACCGCCGCGATGCAGCGCTTCCAGCGCGGCTGAGGCTCCTTCTGTCCATTCAGGGTGCGGCCCTGGAAATCGAAATTCTCCAGATAGACCGCGTCGGGCAGGAGGCCAGCGGTCGCCGTAAGGAGTTGGTAGCGCAGGTAGGCCTTGAGGGTCGACAGCGCGGTCTTGTCGATCTCCCTGGCGAGCGCCGGGAAGAACTCCGGCGTCATGACATTGATGGCGGCAAGGTCGGCCTTACCGAACGAGGCATAGAAGCGCTGCCAGGGGAGCGCCGGGGCGAGCTTCGCGAGTCCGGGAGCGTCGAGGCGGTGATGGAGCTTCTCGACGTCACGCATCGCTTCGATCGGCCGCGAGGCCTTGGCGAGAGCGGTCTCGAAGACCAGGATCGCTTTCGCCTGCTTGCCCGCTTCGCCCGCAGTGAGGCCCGAGAGGGCGAGCATCTTCGCGACATGCTTCTCGTAGGCAGCGCGAAGCGTTCTTTTCTCGGCGTTGCTCGCGAGGTAATAGTCGCGCTCCGGCAGACCCAGGCCGCCCTGCGAAAAATGCGCGACGACGGTATTTGGATCCTTGAGATCGGCGAAGACCGAGATGTCGAAGAACGGCGCCGCCTGCAACCGCTGGATCTCTCCCGAGACCGCGAAGAGAGCGTCGCGATCGGAGGCAGCGTCGATCTTCGCCAACCAGGGCGCGACCGGCTCGAGCCCCATGGCCTCGACCGCGGCTACGTCCATGCAGGAGCCATAGAAGTCGCCGACTTTCTGACGCTCGGCGCTACCGGCGGGGTCCTTGGCGGCATCCTCGATCAGACCTTTGAGGAGCTCGCGGTTGCGCTCATGAATGACCGAAAAGGACCGCACCCAGCCACGCTCGTCAGCCGGCAGCTCGACCGAGTCGAGCCAGGCGCCGCAGGAGAAGCGGTAGAAGTCGCTGCACGGGTCCGCGGTCCGGTCGAGCGAACGTGCGACCGAGTTTCCGATCTCCTCGATATTGAGGTTGGTCCCGGACGGCGCATCTCCCGCCACCCTGGGGGCGGCGGCGAGCGCAGGCGAGGCGAGGAAGAGTGCGGAAAGCAGGGCAAAAGACGAGCGCATAGAGATCTCCTTGGTGGATTCTACGTGCGACCTGCCCTTGGGTTCTTCCACCCGTACTCTCGGCCAGTCGCGCTTGCGCGGGCGAAGAGTAGACTGCCGGGCCACGCAGGCAGATCCGGAGGCAGAGGCGATGAAGATCACGGTCCGCAACAACGGCTCGTTGAAGGTCGAGGGTGAAGCGATCGAACTGGTCGATCAGGAAGGGAAGGCTTTCGGCCTCGGCGGACGCTCGGTGATCTCGCTCTGCCGGTGCGG
>JBDSRU010000005.1:0-3092 GCA_039929145.1 Thermoanaerobaculia bacterium | reverse complement strand
TGACCTCGACCTACGGCAGCGGAGATCTCTCGTCCTGGCCCGAAGCGGCGGGGGAGAACGGCCTCAACGCCGGCGACGCGATCTGCCGGAACCTCGCCACGGCGGCGCATCTGCCGGCGCCACAATCTTTCTTCGCCTGGCTCTCGGACTTGACAGACGATGCCAGAGATCGCATGGCGTTGGATGGCGTTCCCTACCGCCGCGTCGGAGACCACTATCGGGTAGCGCTCTCGCGGGCGGACCTCCTCGCCAGTTGGAACTCCCACAGCATCCATGTCGACGAGAATGGCGACTACATCGGGGACCGGATCGAGGTCTGGACGGGGACGACGGACATCGGTTCCTGGGGTGGCACGGGGACAAACTGCTTGAACTGGTCGAGCGACTCGACTAGCGCCGAGGGCCTGACGGGCAGAGCGTCGCGGCTCAATGAAGCGAGCTGGACCGAGTCCCTCAACGCCCTCTGCAGCGTCAACCTCCGCCTCTACTGCTTCTCGAACAGGGAGACGCTCTTCTGGGACGGCTTCGACATAACCGAGGACGCCAGCCGCTGGTCGTCGATCGCGCCGTAACCGTCCGGGGGTTCCGTGATCGCTGGGGTACTTGCTCGGGGTCCTGTCTCGGTCCGTATCCCAGGAGTCCTCGCGCTGGGAGGCGCGCTCCGGGCCCCATGGGTGACACGCGAAGCGTGGCCGGCCCGGCCACCCCTCGTCGGTACACTTGAGAAAGAACAGGATTCGCCGGCGGGCTCGGGCGCTCGAGGATTCGAGGTGGGCGACAGGCTTCACTAAGAGCCCGCATCGAATCCTCGAGTGCCGGAGTCCGCCAGCCACGACGGCTCCGCTGGCGGTCTTGGAGGGCTTCGTGGTCGCTGAGGTACCTGCTCGGGGTCCTGTCTCGGTCCGTATCCCACAAGGTCCTCGCGCTGAGAGGCGCGCTCCGGTCCTTGTGGGAGCCCTCGGCCCGGCCACCCCTCGTCGGGACAGTGGCGAGGAAAGAGGGTCTCCGATCCTCGGCGTGGCGAAGCCGTACAATTCGCTGCATGACCGCTCCGCAACCCTTCGTCCTCGCTGGCCGCACGTTTACCTCGCGACTCCTGCTCGGCACCGGCAAGTACAAGGACGGCGCCACGATGACCGCGGCGCTCGAAGCCTCCGGCGCGGAGATCGTCACGGTCGCCCTGCGACGGGTGAATCTCGACGAGAAGGGCCGCCTTCCGACGGGCTCGCTCATCGATCAGATCGACCCCAAGCGCTACCTGCTGCTGCCCAACACCGCGGGCTGCTACACCGCGGACGAGGCGGTCCGCACCGCTCGCCTGGCGCGCGAGCTGGGCGGTTGGGAGTGGGTGAAGCTCGAGGTGATCGGCGACAAGCAGACGCTCTTTCCGGACACCGCGGAAACCCTGCGCGCCGCGGCCATTCTGCTCAAGGAGGGCTTCATCGTCCTGCCGTACACCAACGACGATCCGATCGTCTGCCGCAAGCTCGCCGACATCGGCTGCCCGGCGGTGATGCCGCTCGCGGCGCCGATCGGTTCGGGGATGGGCATCCGCAACCGGGCGAACCTGGCGATCATTCTCGAGCAGGCGACGACGCCGATCATCGTCGATGCCGGCGTCGGGACGGCCTCGGACGCCGCGCTGGCGATGGAACTCGGCGCCGATGCGGTGCTCCTCAACACCGCAGTCGCCGAAGCTCAGGATCCGGTCGCCATGGCGCGCGCGATGCGCTTAGGTGTCGAGGCGGGCTACCTCGCCCGCCACGCCGGCCGCATTCCGCGCCGCCTTTACGCCAACGCCTCGTCGCCGGTCGAGGGTCTCATCGAATAACCCGCTGGACCGGTTTCCGGTCGGGCGCTCAACCCCTGCAAACCCCTACGGTTGCGCCTCCGGCGCCGGATTCGCTAGAATCCCCCTCTCACGCGGCGATCCGCGCAGCCATAGCTCAACTGGATAGAGCACCAGACTACGAATCTGACGGTTGGGGGTTCGACTCCCTCTGGCTGCACCACCTCTCACGCCGATCGCCCGTGACCCGCGCTACCCCACTCCCCAGCCTGCGTCCCACCCGCTGCAGCCATAGCTCAGCTGGATAGAGCATCAGACTTCGAATCTGAGGGTCGGGGGTTCGAATCCCTCTGGCTGCACCATGTCCTGGCGCGAAAGCCGTCGCCTCCTCGAAGTAAGGAGGCGCGTTCACGGAGGAGCGCCGCGGCGTGAGCCCACTCGCTGACCTGAGCGCCGATCGCCGTGATGCCGTTGCAGGCTGTCGGCCACCCGCCCATGGCACCCGCAGAGCCGATTTCGCGTAGTCCTAGATGAACCTCGATCTTCTCCGGGAGAACACCATGAAGAATTGCATCTGCATCGGTACCCTCGTCCTCCTCGGCGCCCTTGGCGTCTTCGGCGGCGTCGCCGGCCTCCAGGCTGCGCCGATCACCGGCAAGTTCGTGATCGGGGGCAAGGAGCTAGTGCTCAAGGAGGTGGCGGCTTTCCGCATGCGCGACCAGCGCAATCCGCGGCAGTTCGAGACCTACGTCATGCTGACGGCGACGCCGGTCGACCGCAAGGCGATCGCGGCGGCGCTCGACCCGTACATGGTCGCCATCAACGATCCCGCGGTGAGCGGCGAGGCCAACTTCCTCGGCCTGAGTGTGAGTGCGGAAGGTGTCGTGGGGATGAACGCGCGGGTCGACGGGACGCAGTATCTCGATACCTCCGGCACGATGATGGGCCAGAAGGGCTCGCTGGTCGCGACCTGCAAGGAGAACACTCCGACCCGCATCTCCTGTGCCGTGAAGACGGCAGCGCCGGTGAAGTCGATGGACGGCCCGACCTGGTCGATGGAGATGACCTTCGAGACCGACGTGCTCGCCCGGCAGCAGGGCAAGGCGATGGCCAAGGACGGCGAGGCGCCGGGCAAGGCCTTGCTCGCACTGCGAGCGGCGCTCGGTGGCAAGGATCTGGCGACGATTCTGGCTCTGCTCATGCCCGAAGAGGCCAAGAGCTACCAGGAGGATTGGCGGTCGCCGGAGGAGAACCTCGCGGCGGCGATCGACATGCTCGGGACGAGCGTGCCCAAGAAGCCGAA
>JBDSRU010000004.1:0-6703 GCA_039929145.1 Thermoanaerobaculia bacterium | reverse complement strand
GATGGTGCTGCCGCTGCGCCTGAACGCCCTCGGCCTGATGTTCGCCGCCCTCTGGTTCATCGTCCGCCGCGCCCGCCTGGAGCTCGCCCGGCGCAGGAGCAGCGAAAGCGCCCTTCCCGACCGGATCGAGCCCATCGAGGTGCACCATGCCTGAAGGAATCATCGTCGGCGGCTGGAATTTCGTCATTGCCGCCTATTCCATTACCGCCGCCGGCCTCGTCCTCTACGTTTGGAGCCTGGTCCGACGGACGAGTCAGCAGAGAAGGAAAGGGAGCAGCTCATGAGCGCGGATGCCGCGAACCAGACCCGCGCCGAGGTCCGGCGCCATCGCCTCCTGGCCCTGGTCGCCATTCTCATCGCCGCCGGGACGTTCGGCTTTCTGGCTCTGGGCGGCCTCGGCAAGAGCCTGGTCTACTACTGGAGCCCCACCGAGCTCCGCGCCCACGGCGGCAAGGCCGAGGGCGCGACGATCCGGCTCGGCGGCCTGGTTGCCCCGGGCTCGATCGAACAGGGCGCGGGCGGTCTCGGCCTGCGCTTCAGGATGACTGACGGCAAGGAGACGGTCATCGTGGCGACCCAGGCCGTTCCGCCGGCGATGTTCCGCGAAGGGATCGGCGTCGTCGTCGAAGGCACCCTGCAGGCCGACGGCACATTTCTCACCGACCGCCTGATGATCAAGCACGACAACGAGTATCAGGCCCCGGGTACGGGCGATTCGCGCACCGTGAAGGAGCTCGCCAGGACCCTCGAGCCCGAGGTTCCGCAATGATCTCGATCCTGGGCCGCTTGGTGGTGCTGCTGGCGCTTCTCCTGGCGACAATCGGCGCCGTCGTGAGCTTCGCCGCCGCGCAGCGCAATGCCGGCGGAGCCGTCGCGCGCGCCCGCCGCCTCGCCTACGCCTATGCCGTCATGATGGCGCTCGCCACCGCGCTGATGATCTTTGCGCTCGTGCGCCACGACTTCTCGGTCTCTTACGTGGCGCAGGTCGGCTCGCTCGCCACGCCACTCCACATCACCATCGTGTCGCTCTGGTCGTCGCTCGACGGCTCGATCCTCTTCTGGGGGCTGATCCTCGGCGCCTTCACCGCCGGCTCGGCCTTTCACCTGCGAAGAAGCGCGCCGGACCAGTTGGGCTACATGCTCGGATCGCTCTTCGTGGTCGGGATTTTCTTCACCTTCCTGATCGCCGGCCCGGCCGATCCGTTCGCCCCGACACCGTTGCCGGTCCCGACCGACGGGCCGGGACCGAATCCGCTGCTGCAGAACCATCCGCTGATGATCATCCATCCGCCGATGCTCTACCTCGGCTACGTCGGCATGAGCGTGCCGTTCGCGATCGCCATGGCCGCCCTCTTCGCCGGCCGGCTGGACCGCGACTGGATCCGAGCGCTGCGCAGCTGGCTGCTCGTCCCGACCGGCTTTCTGACGATGGGGGTGATGCTCGGCGGCTGGTGGTCGTACGAAGTGCTCGGCTGGGGCGGCTACTGGGCCTGGGATCCGGTCGAGAACGCCTCTTTCCTCCCCTGGCTCACTGCCATCGCCGCAGTCCATTCGGCGCTCGTGCTGCAGCGCAAGGGGACACTGCGGGCGTGGACGGTCATCCTTGTGATCGTGACGTTCCTCCTCACCATCCTCGGTACCTTCCTCACCCGCTCCGGGGTCGTCAACTCGGTGCATTCCTTCACCCAGACGCCGATCGGACCGATCTTTCTCGCCTTCCTCGCCTTCTGCCTGGTGGGAAGCGTCGTCGTTCTCGCCATGCGCATGGACACGCTCGCTTCGGATCCCGATCGCGAGACCCTGTGGACCCGCGAAGGCGCTTTCCTGATCAACAACCTGTTGCTGCTCGTCTTCATGTTCACGGTGCTCGTCGGCACGCTCTTTCCGATCGCCGCCGAGCTGGTGCGCGGCGTCAAGATCAGCGTCGGCGAGCCGTACTTCAACCGCATGGCGATTCCGGTCTCGCTCGGCCTGCTGCTGCTCATCGGCATCGGGCCGGCACTGCCGTGGGGACGGGCCGACAATCGCAACGTCCGCCGGGCGCTCCTCTTCCCCATCCCGGCGGCGATCGGCGGCCTCCTGCTGACGTTTGTACTGGGCGGCCGAAGCTGGGGCGTGCTCGCAACCGGCGCCCTCGCCGGTTATGCCACCTGGGTGAATCTCGACCAGGGCCTGCGCCTCTCGCGAAGGCGGCGCGAGGACGAGCCGTGGACCGAAGCGGTCGGCGAAGCGGTGCGCCGCGGCGCGCGCCGCTACGGCGCCTATCTCGCCCATCTCGGAGTCATCGTGACCTTCGTCGCGATCGCCGTCTCCTCGTCCTATCAAGTCGCGCACGAAGCGACGCTGCGCCCCGGCGAGTCGATGACGGTCGCCGGCTACCACCTCACTTTCGAGAAGGTCAACGCACTTTCGGAGCCGCATCGCATCTCGGAGCGCGCCCTGATGCGGATCGAGCGCAACGGCAAGAACGCCGGCATGCTCGAGCCGGCGCTCAACCGCTACGACAGCCGCATGGAACCGATTGGCACGCCAGCCGTCCGCACCACGCTCGGCCACGATCTGTACCTCTCGCTGATGAACGTCGGTACGGACGGCAGCATCGGGTTGCGGGCGATCGTCACGCCGGCCGTGGTCTGGATCTGGATCGGCGTCTTCATCATCGTGCTGGGCACGGCGATCTGCCTGCTGCCGGCCGGTCTGCGCTTCTCCGACCGCCGGCCCGATGCGCTCCCCGGCGTCGAGGCCACGGCGTGAACCGCAAGGTTCTGTTGCTGGGCCTCCTCCTGGTCGCGCCCCTGCTCGTCATGCTGGGCTCCGGGCTGCAACACGATCCGCACGAGGTGGTTTCGCCGCTCATCGGCCGACTGGCTCCGGATTTCACGCTCGCCGACCTCGACGGCCGGCCGCTCGCGCTCACCGCGCTGCGCGGTCAACCGGTGGTGGTGAACTTCTGGGCGACCTGGTGCCAACCCTGCGCGGCCGAGAATCCGATCTTCTCCGAGCTTGCGCGGCGCTACGCCGGGAGAGCCCGCTTCATCAGCGTCATCTACCAGGACACGCCCGAAGCGATCCGCGCCTACGAGCTCCAGCGCGGCAGCTGGGGACCGGCGCTCGTCGATCCCGAGTCGCGCACCGCCATCCGCTACGGTGTGTATGGCGTGCCCGAGACCTTCGTCATCGACGCCCGCGGCGTCATCCACGAGAAAGTCACTGGCATGGTGAGCTTCGAGGGCCTGACCCGCACGCTCGACAAGGCACTCGCAGCGCGCAATCTGGGAGAGAAGCTGTGACGGTGCGTGGCGCCTCGATTTCGCTGCTCTTGCTCATCGGCATCGTCTTCAGCGGCGGTATCGCCGGCGCGCAGGAACCCGCTGTGCCGACTTCGGAACCAGCGCCGCTCGGCCCGCCGCTCTCCGGGACGGCCCTCGACCGCGCCACCGAGGAGGTCTCCTCACTCCTGCGCTGCCCGGTCTGCCAGGGCCTTTCGGTGGCCGATTCGCCGGCTTCATCGGCGGTCGATCTCAAGGCCGAGGTGCGACGGCAGCTCGCGGCGGGCTACACCCGCGACCAGGTCGTCGCGGCGTTCGAGCGTTCCTATGGCGAATTCATCCGTCTCGAACCCAAGGCCGAAGGATTCAACTGGCTGGTCTGGCTCATGCCGATCCTGGCGCTCGTCGTCGGCGCGGTGGTGATTTTCCTTCGCCTCCGGCCAGCGCACAGGCTCCCCGCCGACGGCGGCCCGCACCCTCCATCTACTGCGAAGCCGGAGTCGAAAACGTCATGAACGTCTGGCTTCCGGGTTTGCTCGTTGTTGTCGTCGGACTCGCCTTCGGACTCTGGTTCGCGCGCCGCGGGAAAGCCTCCCCGCCGTCCGACGGTGACGTCGGCGCGGACCCTTCGATCGTGCAAGCCGCTCCGCCTGCCGCCCGAAGCGCCATGCCGAATTCGACGCGGCGCGCCGCGCTCGGCGGCTTCGCGGCCGGAGTCGCGAGCTGTCTCGCGATCGGCGGGCTGATCTACTGGGCGACCGTCGGCGCGAAACCCAAGGACCCCGACAGGGCCGATGCGGCCGTGATGGCCGATGCCGCGCAGCCGGAGGCCACCGAGCGCGCCCACGACGAGAGCGCCGCCCTCTCTCCCGAGGTTCGCGAAAAGCTCCAGCAGCTGCGTGCCCGGGTCGAAGCGCAGCCGCAGAATCTCGACGCGCGCCGTGAGCTCACTGTCGCGCTGCTCCAGGCCGACCAGTTGATGGAGGCCTTCGAACAGGCGCGTGCCCTGCAGAAGATCGCGCCCGAAGATCCCGACGGCCTGTTCGTGGAGGGTGTCGTACGGCTGGCAATGGGACAGTGGCCGCTCGCCGTGCAGCTCATGGACGCGGTCCTCGCGCAGCACCCCGACCATGTCCTCGCCGCGCTGGCGAAGGGGCAGGCGGAGGCCGCGCTCGGACAGATGCCGCAGGCGATCGCCACCTGGAAGAAAGGGCTGGCTGCCGCCGGCGGCAGCTTCGCGCCGATCGAAGAGCTTCTCGCCCAGGCAGCGGGCGGCGGTTCCGAGGCTCCCAGCGCCCCGGGAGAGTCGACCGGCATGGTCCCTGCCGGAGCCCCGGCCGCTCCGGCCACAGGAGCGGAAGTCGGCGCTTCCTATCGCGTCCACATCGAGCTCGCTCCCGGAACAGTCGCGACGCGCGGAGCGGACGGCGGTGCTCCGACCCTCTTCGTCGCGCTGCGCGCCGCCGCGGGTGGTCCGCCGGCGGCGGTCAAACGGATTTCGGATCCGAGCTTCCCGCTCGAGGTCGCGCTCTCCGGAGAAGACAGCATGATGGGCCAGCCGCTGCCGGGCGAAGGAACGCTCTCGATCCATCTCGACGGCGACGGCAATGCGGCGACCCGCGAGGCCGCGGATCTCGTCGCTACGGTTCAGGCTTTCTCGGGAACCCCGGTGACGATCATCCTGGAGCACAGCGCGCCGTGAAGCGGGCGTACCGCCCGCCGGCGGCACTCGCCCTGCTGCTTCTCGCAGCCTTCCTCGCCTGGACAGGCTGGTCGGCCGCTCTCGCCTACAACTTTGGCGACGCAGCGGCACGCACCGCTGCCGCACACGAGCTGGCCCATGTCAGCGACCTCGCGACCGGCCTGCCCGCCGGGCTGCCCAGGCTCTTCTCCTGCCTCCTGTTTCTCGCCAGCGCTCTGGGCCTGGGCAGCCTTCTGCTACTCGCTCTGCGCCTGCGCTTCCGGAGTCGTGCCGAGCGCGCGCTGCTCGAAATCGGCGCGGGCCTCGTGGCCTGGACGGGCATCACCCTGGCGCTCGGCTCCGCCTGTCTCCTCCGGCGAGAGTTCTTCCTGATTCCCTGCGCCTTCGGCCTAGCGGCGGCCGGCTGGGCCTGGCTGCGTCCGGGACGCGGCGCGTGGGATCCCGGCGGAGAAGCGGCGCTCTCGCCTCCCGCAGCAGGGACGAGCGCCCGTTTGCGGCGGGTGGCAGAGGTGACAACGGGAACCCTGCTGGCTCTCTTTCTCTATCTGGCCATGCTCGGATCGCTCGGACCCGAGGTCCAGTTCGACAGCCGGTGGTACCACCTGGCGCAGGTCAAACACTACGTTCAGTGCGGTTGCCTCTTCAACATGGTGGCCGAGACACGAATGGCCGTCACCGGGCTCCCCGCCTATCACCAGCTCCTCATGACCGGAGTCGCCACGCTTTTCGACGTCGCGACCGCCAAACTCTTCAACTGGTTCGAATTCCTCCTTTCGGTCGCGATGGTGATCTTTTTCTGCCGGCACCACTTCGCCAGCCGGCTGATGGGTCTGGTGGCGGCACTGATCTTCGCCAGCACGCCTCTGGTCGGCTGGATGGCCTCGACCTCGGCGAACGACCTGCCCCTCGTCCTCTTCTCGCTCTTCTCGCTGCACGCCTTCCTGCGCTGGCGCGCTGAGCCCGCGGCTCGAAGCTGGCTCGTTCTGCTGGGAGCTCTGGGTGGGTTTGCGGCTGCGATGAAGCCGTTCGCACTCTCGTTTCTCTTCATCCTCTGCCTCGCAGTGGTGGCCGAAAACCTCTGGCCGGAAGCCTCGAATCGAACCTGGCGCGAGCGTCTCCAGAGCTCGACCGCCGGCCTCGCGCTCGTCGGTTTCGCCGCCCTCGCGGTGGTTTCGCCCTGGTTCCTGCGCAGCTACCTCACGACCGGGAACCCGACCTTTCCGTTCCTCGACGGAGTCGTGTTCGACTCCCCGTACTGGAACTCCGCCGTCGAGGCGAACCTGCGCGCCGCCGTGCGCCTCTACGGCGTCGAGCGGACACTCACCTGGTATCTCCTGCTGCCAGTGCGGACGATCACTCGCGCCCACAACCACCGGGCGGTCATCGGGCCGCTGTTCCTCATCTTCCTGCCGGTCGTCGCGGCCGCCCTGTCGACCGCGCGCGGCGCAACCGGCGCTCTCTTCCGGAAACTCGCTCTCTATGCGGCTCTCGTCGTGACGCTCTGGTTCTGGTCGGGACTCGTCGAGACCCGCTACGGCGCCTTCGCCTTCCCGGCTTTCGCGATGCTGGTGGCCTACGTCCTCGTTGAACACGACTGGGGGAGCCGGTTCGGAGCGGCCGCGCGTGCGGTCCTCGGCGTCGTCGCGCTGCTCGTCACGCTGCTCAACCTGCAACCGTTCGTGTTCCTCCAGACCTTCGGGACCGACCCCAGTATCGCCGGCCGCCTCTTCAT
>JBDSRU010000003.1:0-3722 GCA_039929145.1 Thermoanaerobaculia bacterium | reverse complement strand
TGCTCGTGTCCTTCTGGGCGAGCGCGGCGCGGCGGTGGTGGCGCTCTTCGCGCGTGAGCTCGCGCCGGCAGCGGCGCTCGAACGCGTCGGCGTGCACGCTGCCGGTGCGTTGTTCGCTGTGGCGACTCTCTTTGCCGTCGGTTTCCTGCTTGCGCTGCCGCGCGGCACGGCGCGCGACCTCCTGGCGCGCATGACGCGCTCCTACGCCAACCGCCTGATTCTGCTCTTTTCGGCGCTGCTGCTCGTGCCGCTCGTGCTGCTCTACGCGCTGCTGTCGCGCACTCTCGAGAGCCGGGTGGCGCGCGAACAGCGCTTCGCGGCGGAGGCGGCCCTCTCTTCCGCGCAGCGCGTTCTCGGCGAGTACGTTCTGACCCTGGAGCCGGGCTTCGGTCTGGACACGGCGATCGACGACGAGATCCTGGTCTGGTTGTCGCGCGTCATCGGACACGACGTCAGTCTCTACTGGGGGAGCGAGGTCTACGCTTCGAGCAAGCGCGAACTCTTCGCCGCCGGTCTCCTGCCGCGGCGCATTCCGGGCGAGGTCTGGCCGCGCATGGCACTCGGCGGTGAGATCGAAGCCTCGCGCACCGCGCGAACCGGCAGCGCCGAGTATCTGGAGCTTTACGCGCCCCTCGCGGTGCCCGGATTCGACTCGCGTCAGACGCGCCTGTTTCTTTCGATTCCGCTCCTGGCGCAGCAGGAAGAGGCGACGGCGGAGACGGCGCTGATCCGGCGCCGGACTCTGCTGGCGACCCTCGCGGTCTTCCTCCTGCTGGCGGCGCTCGGCACTCGTCTGGCGCGCGCCTTCACGCGCCCGATCATGGAGCTCGTCGGCGGGACGCAGCGCATCGCCGGAGGCGCAGCGTCGCTCGGCGTGAAGTCGTCGGTGCTCGAGCTCGCGGCGCTCGCCGAGGCGATCGATCGCATGGCGCGCCGGATCGCGGAGGGCCGCGATCACTTGCTGCGCGAGAAACGTCTGGTCGAAGGAATCATCGAGAACGTCACTTCCGGCGTGGTCTATCTCGATCAGTCGGGCCGGGTGCTGCTCGCCAACCGGGTGGCGCGCGACCTGCTCGCGGTCGCGCCAGGCGACCGCATCGCCGAGCGCCTCGCCAGCCGGCCGGAGCTCGAAGGCGCGGGCCGGTTCGTCAGCGCGCAGCGCGATGAGCTTGCCCAGGCGACGCTGCGTCTCGACGGCCCGCAGGGCACCTCCGGCAAGGAGCGCGACGGGTCGCTCGTCTGGGTTCCGCTCGCCGGCGAGAGCGAGCCGGCGGCGCTGTTCGTGGTCGAAGACATCTCCGAGGTCCTTCGGGCCCAACGTCTCGAAGCCTGGGCGGCAATGGCTCAGATCATCGCCCACGAGATCAAGAACCCGCTCACTCCGATCCGCCTGTCCACCGAGCACCTGCGGGAGGTCTGGAAACGCGATCGCGCTCACTTCGAGACCGTGTTCGATCGCTGCACGGAGAACATCCTGCGCCAGGTGGAGGAGTTGCGAACGATCGCGACGGAGTTTTCGACCTTCAGCCGCATTCCCAAGTCGGTTCGCATTCCGGGCGATCTGGCGGCCACCGTGCGCGAGGTCGTCGAGGGCTATCGGGCAGCGCCTCCCGCTGGCGTCGAGATCGAGCATCAGGACGGCGATGCGAGCCTGCCGGCGAAGTTCGACGCCCGTCTCGTGGGGCGTGCGCTGCGCAATCTCATGGAGAACGCGGTCCGCGTCTCGGCAGGCGGAGGCAAAGTCACGATTCGCGCCGTGAGACAGGGCGACGCGGCAGAGATCCGGGTCAGCGATCAGGGGCCAGGAGTGCCGCCTGAGATGCTGGCGCGCATCTTCGAGCCTTACTTTTCGACCCAGGTCGGCGGCACCGGGCTGGGCCTGTCGATCGCGCAGCGGGTGGCGGAGGAGCACGGCGGATCGATTCGGGCCGAGAACCTCGCGTCCGGGGGACTCGAAGTCACGATTACAATGCCGCTCCTATGACCTCATTGCGCTCCACTCCCCCTGTCCTCTTGGTGCTCTGTTGCATGGCGGCCGGTTGCTTCGGTGGCTCGAGACCGCAGAAAGCCCCGGGCTCGGCGCTGTGGGTGACGGCGGACTCGGGCGACTTCAGTGCCGCGGCGCAAAGCCGCCTCGCGGCGCTGGGTCTCAAAGAGATCTACCTCGAAGCCGCCGATCTGGAGTGGCACGGAGCGCTCGAGCTCCGCCGTCTCGCCAGGCCGAAAGTGCCTCCGCGAACTCCGACCACACTGGTGATCCGCGGCAGGTGGATGCCGGGCGACCGGCCGCCGGCGGCGCTGGCCGACTCGCTGCACGCCGCGGTCACGGCGCTGCGTCTCGAGGCCGAAAAGGACGGAATGAGGGTGGTCGGGTACCACTTCGAGATCGAGCCCGAGCACAGTGCCGAGAGTCTCGGCAAGACGCTCGGGCGCCTGCGCACGCTGCTCGGAAGTCAGTACTTCGTCTCCGCCGGTCTCGGGCGCGATGCCCTCGCAGGGGAAGCCGCTCAGGTCATCGCTGACAGCGTCGACTATGTCGTGAGCATGATCTACGGACAGCGGCCCGGAGAGGCGTCCGAGGATCCGAAAGCCTGGGACCTCGAAGCGGTGGAGGCCAACTGTCGTCGCCTGGAAGCGCTGCGGCGGCCCTACTTCTCGGGCGCCATCACAGTCGGCAGCGCGTTGTGGCGTCCCCGCGGCGGCGAGGAGAAGATCACCACGGCGCTTTCGCTCGGCGAGTTGATTCAGTCGAAGAACCTCGAGCTCAAGCCGGGGTTCAGTCTGCAGGGGATCGATCGCCAGGTCTGGGAGTTCGTGGCGCGTGGCCCGGCGGCGGTCGGCACCTGGCGCCTGGCGACCGGCGACACGATCCGGGTCGTGCGCACGGCGACACCCTTCCTCGAAGAGTTCCGTCGCCGCCTCGGCGCCGGGGAGTCGACACACCGCCTGGGCGACGTGTTCTATCGCTTGCGGCGCGAAGACGAACGCCTCTCGCTCTCGGTCGACAACCTCGCCGACGTTCTCGCCCCTGAAGCCGCCGCGCCGGTGCTCGACCTGACGGTGGAGAAGGTCTCCGCGGGCGGGAACCGCTGGCTGGTGAAGGTGGGAATTGCGAACCGGAGCTCGGAGAATACCGATCTGGCGTACTTCGACAGCAACTTCGTGCAGCTTCAGGTCGCCGGGGCGACGATCGGGGAGGTGAATCCGGGCGGCTTCCAGCGCGGCGAGCGGTTCGTCGATGGCGAGAAGGGGACCATGCGGGCCTTTCGTGAAGCGAACGCGGTCCGCCTCTATCTGCCGCTGCTCGAAGAGGGGCAGGAGGTCGCGAGCGGAAACGTCGAGCTCAAGTTGACGGAGCGGAGTCCGACCCTGACGATCTCGGCGAGCTTTTTGCTCGCCGACGGCCGGGCCCTCACCATCGAGCCGCGGGATTGGCAGTTCGAAAAGCCTTGAGCGCCGCCGCCCGGACGACCGCAGAGATCGTGGCGGGCCCGTTCCGGGAACTTCTGAACGGTTTGGACGCTGTGCTGACCGCCGGGGTGCGGTCTCTGGTCCTGGTCGGAGCGGGACTCATCGCCGGCTGGTGGGTCTACGTCCCGGCGCACGAGCTGTTGCATGCGCTCGGTTGCTGGGCGGCAGGGGGAGAGGTTTCGCGTCTCGAGATCGATCCGGTCTACGGGGCGCGTTTCCTGGCGAAACTCTTCCCGTTCGTCGCCCCGGGG
>JBDSRU010000002.1:0-2747 GCA_039929145.1 Thermoanaerobaculia bacterium | reverse complement strand
CATCACCATCCCGACCACGTCGACGGGGTCGAAGTCGTACGCCGGGCGCTCGATGTTCCGGTGTTCGGGCATCCGCGTACCGCCGAGCGCCTGCAGGCGCGAGGCATAGCGCTCGACGGCTTTCTTGCCGACGGGCAACGCGTCGTGCTCGACGGCGCGCCTCCCTTCGTCCTCAAGGTCCATCACACGCCAGGGCATGCCAGCGGGCACCTGTGCTTCGAAGTCGAGGCGACCGGCGACCTCATCGCGGGCGACATGATCGCCGGCTTCGGAACGATCGTCATCGATCCGCCCGAGGGAGACATGGACGCTTATCTCGACTCGCTCGACCGCCTGCGCGAACTCGCGCCGCGGACCCTGTTCGTCAGTCACGGCGCGCCGTTCCTCGACAGTGTCACCAAGCTCACCGAGTACCGCGAACACCGACTGGAACGCGAGGCGCAGATTCTCGCCTGTTGGGAAGCCGGGGAGCGCAAAGCGCTGGCGATGATTCCGACCGTCTATCCCGAGATCGCGCCGGAGGTCATTCCGCTCGCTGAGCGCCAGGTTCTGGCGCACCTCGTGCGTCTCGAGCGCCTGGGCCGCATTCGGCCCTGATCGGCGCGACAAACGCCTCATCCCACCCTCTCGGGTTGGCCGACAGGGAGCGCGGCTGCGGTATGGTCAGGATCCTCATGCGGTCCAGCCCAACCTCACAGCGCGGTCGCCCGAACCTCCCGGTAGCAAACTGTCTTTGACCGTCGCTGCGGAGCCTTCCCCGACCCCTTCCGGCCTCCGGCCCGGCCCTGTGCCGGCGGCGACGGAGCCGGTGTTTTGCGCCCGCGATCTCTCGCGCCGATACGGTCCGAAGTGGGCGCTTGCCCACTTCGACCTCGAGGCCGCGCCCGGTGAAGTGCTGCTCATCGCGGGACCCAACGGCTCGGGCAAGACGACCTTCCTGCGCATGCTGGCGGGACTGCTCAGGCCGACCTCGGGCGCGCTCGATCTCTTCGGCATGGGCCGTTCGTCCGATCTGTTCGGCTGGCGGCAAAACGTGTCGTTGCTTTCCCATTCCTCGTACCTCTACGAACCGCTGACCGCGCTCGAAACTGTGCGCCTCTGGGCGCGGCTTCTGGGTCGCTCGACGGCGGCGCCGGCGCTCGCGGCGCTGCTCGCCGAGGTCGGCCTCGACCAGGAGGCCGGTAACCTGGTGAGCGGCTTCTCCGCCGGCATGCAGAAGCGCCTGGCCTTCGCCCGCATACGACTCGAGAATTCACGCCTCGTGCTGCTGGACGAGCCCTTCTCCGCGCTCGATGCCGACGGTCAGGAGCTGGTGACCGGATGGATCGCCGCCGACCGCCTGGCCGGCAAGACCGTCGTCATCGCCTCCCACAACCTGGAGCGCGCGGCGCGCATCGCCGACCGGGCGGTGCTGCTGCGCCGCGGCCAGATGGCCTGGCAGGGTCCGGCTTGCGAGCTCCCCGGCGTTCTGGCGAGGCACTCGTGAGTGAGCTCCGGAGCCAGACGCTGACCCTCCTTGCCAAGGACCTGAAGCTCGAGTGGCGGGCCAAGGCACGCCTCGTCGCGGTCGGCGTCTTCGGCCTGCTGGCGCTCGTGGTGTTCTCGATCGCCGTCGGCCCGGACTCGAAGGCCCTCACCGCCGGAGCGGCCGGGTTCCTGGTCATCGCCCTGCTGCTCTCCTCGACGCTGGCGCTCGCCGAGAGCTTTCGCCTGGAACACGAACGCCGCGCTCTCGAGGGCATCCTCCTGCTACCCGTGCGACCGGGCGCCGTCTTCTACAGCAAGGCGGTCGCCAATACGCTCTCGCTCGCCGTGCTCGCGCCGGGACTGTCGCTCTTCGGCGTCGTGCTCTATGGCGTCCAGCTGCAGCCGGCCAACGTCGCGAGCTTCTTCGCCATCTGGATTCTGGCCGCCGCCGGCCTTTCGGCACCTGGGACGCTCTACGCGGCGATGACCAGTCAGCTCCGCAGCCGCGACGTCCTGCTGCCGCTGTTGCTCTTTCCCCTCGTCGTACCGGTCCTGATCGCCGCCTGCAAGGCGCTGGCGCTCGCCCTGACCGGCGACCCGATGGGGCAGATGCGCTCCTGGGCGTTGCTGCTTCTCTGCTTCGACCTGATCTACTGGTCCCTGGGCGGGATCCTCTTTCCGTTCGTCATCGAGGAGGGCTGAACCGTGAACCGTGGCATCGCTCCGGGCGGCAGGGCACGAGAGCACTGGGCTGGCCTCGTCGCCGTCGTACTTTTGCTTGTCGGCTCCTACATCGGGCTCTTCGTGGCTCCCGCCGAACGCCACATGGGAGACGTCCAGCGCATCATGTACGTGCATGTGCCGACCGCCTGGAATGCGCTGCTCTGCTTCACCTGCGCTTTCGTTGCGGCGATCGGCTCCCTGTGGACCGGCCGCGAGCGCTGGGATGCGACCCTCGTGGGCGCAGCCGAAGCCGGCGTCGTCCTGAACGGTTTGCTGCTCGTCCAGGGCTCGCTCTGGGGCCGCGCGACCTGGGGCGTCTGGTGGGACTGGGACGTCCGTCTCACCACCTCGCTGATCCTCCTGCTGCTGTTCATCGGCGTGCTTTCGTTGCGCTCGTTCGCCGCCGGCGTCGAGCGCAAGGCGAGCCTGACCGCGGTGGCGACGATCGTCGCCTTCGTCGACGTGCCGCTGGTCTACTTCTGCGTGCGCTGGTGGCGTAGCCTTCATCAGGTCCAGTCGTCGCCGGCCACCGTCGATCCGGCGATGGTGCTGCCGCT
>JBDSRU010000001.1:0-9392 GCA_039929145.1 Thermoanaerobaculia bacterium | reverse complement strand
GTTGTCGATGCCTGCCTGGTCGCGATAGGGAATTCCGATCGCCAGATCCGCGAAACCGGTGCCGTCGAAGTCACCGACGGCGAGCGCGAGTCCCATCTCCGCGCCGTCCTGGGGACCGGGCTGGACGCCGTTGATGCCGGCGGCGAGGAACCGGAAGCGGTCATAGAGACCGCCGGCCGCGCCCATGAGGATCGTCACCCCTCCGCGGTTGGCGCCACCGACGTTTTCGCCCGGCTGACCGACCGCGAGGTCGTCCTTGCCGTCGCCGTCGAAGTCGCCGCTGGCGAGTGCGAAGCCGAAGAGGTCGCCGCCCTGGTCGTACGCCGTCGAACCGAAGATCGCGCCTTGCGTCAGATGATCGGTGCGCGCGAGGTCGAAGAATCCACCGGTGAAGCCGTAGAGCACGGTCACCTCGCCGGCGTCGGCATTCTCATTGCTGGCGCCGAGGTTCTCGTAGGGTGTACCGATCACCAGATCGTCGATCGGCGTGCAGAAGAACTGCGAAAGACATTGGTAGTCGCCATCGAAGTTGCCGACGGCAAGACTGGCGCCGAACCGGTCTCCCGCCTCGCCGACGCCGCCGACGTCGCCCGCACCGAGATAGATGCTGTTGGCGAAGATCAGACCGAACTCGCTGCCGAGCATGACCATGACGGCGCCAATTCCGTCTTCGCCCGGGGCTGACATGGCGAGATCGTCGACCGGAAAGATGCCTCGGTCGGTGATGCGGAAGTCGCCGTTGAAATTCCCTGCCGCGAGCGCCCATCCGAAGTCGTCCAGATTCTCCCCATCGTCGGGGACCGGCGGATCGTCCTGGTGGATCAGATATCCATTGACGGGCATGAGACCCCCGATGCCGCCGTGCAGCACGACGACGCCGCCACCCCCAGGCAGGAAGTCGAAGTTACTGGTCTGAGGTCCGCCGATGGCGAGGTCGTCATAGCCATCGCCATCGAAGTCGCCTGCCGCGAGGGCCTGCCCGAGGTCATCGAGCTCACCCGGGATGTCGTAGATGTTGCCGTCTGGAGAGCATTCGAAGAGGTGCTCGCCGACGATCTGGATACCGCCGGGCTCGCCGTAGTGAATCTGAACGGCTCCGGACTCCCAGGGATCGGCATTGAAATCCCAATAGTCGTGGCCCGGAATCCCGACAGCAAGGTCATCGCGGCCGTCGCCATTGAAGTCTCCGGCTGCGAGCGCGTAGCCGAACTGGTCGCTCTCGTGGGCGATGTCCTGGCCGCCCGCGACGTAGAGGCTGAGCAGAGTCGGGGGTGGTGAAGTCTGCAGTCCCTTGCCAGGAGTCCCCCAGCGCACGATCACGGCACCCGCGTTCGATAGGGGCAGATCGGTGGGGCCGTCGTCGAAAGGGATTCCCGTCGCGAGGTCCTGAGCGCCGTCGCCGTTGAAGTCGCCGGCGGCAAGCGAGCGCCCGAAGGAATCGCCTGCCTGGGGCTCGAAGCCTTCGATGCCTTCGTTGAAGTAGGCCTGGGCGCGCACGCCGGAGAGGCCGATCGCTGCTTGCGCGTCCAGGGCGGATGCGGCGAGGAGGAAGAGCGCGAGCGCGGCGAACGGGATCCGGTAGACGGCGAGGGCGAGCCAAGACCGAGAGAGGTTCATATCCGACTCCGCGCAAGACGGGGCGCACAGGGATCATCCAGGGCAGCGATTTCTGAGGCTTGGTCCCCGCACCGAGAAATCGCGATCGCGTTTGCGGCTCATTTACGCTCACGCAGCGACTTCGCCATCTCAAAAAATTGGTGGAAAGAAATGGACAAAAGTGGGACTCTCTTGTACATTGACGGGGCATTCATTCAAGTCATTGGGGCAAAAGATGTTTCGTGGGAGCGCAGTAGCCACTATCGATGAAAAAGGGCGTCTGAAAGTCCCCACGGATTTCAGGCGGACTCTGGAGGACCGTTTCGGTCCCGAGTTCTTCATCACCTCAGTGGCAGGCGACCACGCGCTGGTCTATCCGGTTCCCGTCTGGGAAGAGATCGAGTCCCGCCTCGCCGCACTGCCGTCGACCGACCGCATCAAGGAGCGCTACCTCGAGCGCGTGAGCTACTACGGGCAGCAAGCCAGGCTCGACGGCCAGGGACGGCTGCTGGTGCCGACCATCCTGCGCTCCTCGGCGACGATGAGCGGCGAAGTGGTGGTCTCGGCGCGCATCGACCATCTCGTGGTGTGGAATCGCGAGCGCTTCGAGAAGCGGCTCGTCGAGCATCCGTTCAACGACGACGACTTTGCCCTCCTGTCGGAGCGGGGAATCTGAGCGCGCATGCGCCCGAACCACCTGCGGCACGTCACCAACCCGTGCTCCTCGAAGAGACTCTCGCGTGGCTCGCTCCCGAGCGCGGCGGGCTCTTCGTCGACTGTACGCTCGGACTCGGCGGGCACGCGCACGCTCTGCTCTCGCGATTCCCCGAAGCGCGGTTGCTCGGTTTCGATCGCGATCCTCGAGCTCTCGACCTGGCGCGCGAACGACTGGCCGAGTTCGGCGAGCGGGCGCGCTGCGTCGAGGGCAACTTCCGCGACATCGGCGAACTGTGGAGCGAAAACTCCGGAGAGCAGGCGCCGCCCGCGGGTATCTACGCCGACCTCGGAATGTCATCCCTGCAACTCGACGATCCCGAGCGCGGATTCAGCTTTCAACGTGAGGGGCCGCTCGACATGCGGATGGGGACAGCCGGTCCCACCGCCGCCGAGTTCGTGAATTTCGCCATGGAGGAAAACTTGGAAGAGATCTTTCGAGAGTTCGGAGAAGAGCCCGAGGCGCGCCGGGTCGCTCGCGCCATCGTCACGGAGCGTCGTGCCGGACCGATCGACACGACCGTCGCGCTCGCCAACGTCGTCCGGCGCGCCAAGCGCGGCGGGCGCGGCGGCGGAGAGCGTATCGATCCGGCGACGCGGGTCTTCCAGGCACTTCGTCTGGCAGTGAACGAGGAACTTTCGGCCGCCGAGGAGCTCCTGGACCAGGCCGTCCGGCTGCTCGATCGCGAAGGCCGGCTGGTGATCATCTCCTTCCACAGCCTCGAGGACCGGATCGTGAAGAACCGCTTCCGGAATCTGGCGCGCGGCGAAGTCGATCAGACGACCGGCCGCACGCACTCGGAGACCCGGGTGCTCGAGGTTTTGACGAAGAAGCCGGTGCGCCCGACCGACGCTGAAGTGCAGTTCAACCCGCGCAGCCGTTCGGCGCGACTGCGGGCAGCGCGGAGACTCTGATCGGTTGCGCAACGCCTACACCGTCCACCGGCCGGTCATCAACGCGTATCTCGTCCGGGAGCGCGACCGCCGGAGGCTGCGTGAATTGGCGCTCGTGCTGCTCGCCGTCTTTCCGCTCGCTCTGGGTCTCATGAGCTACACCTGGCTGCAGCTCGAGTCGCTCCGGGTCGGCTATCGCATCGAGACGCTGGAGCGCCGCACGCATCAGCTCAAGCAGGTCGAGCGCCAGCTGCGGCTCGAGTCGGCCTACCTCGCCAATCCGGAGCGTCTCGCGACGCGCGCCAAGGACGAGCTCGGCCTCGAGGCGCCGAAGCTCGAGCAGGTCCTCTTCCGCGAGGAGATGGAGTGAAGCCTCGGCTCTACTGGATTCTCGCGCTGCTCGCGCTCTGGATCGTGGCGATCGCCGCGCGCCTCTATCACCTCCAGGTGAACCGGCACGAAGAGTTCGCGCGCCGGGCCGAACGCCAGCAGCAGCGCGTCATCGAGCTCGACCCTCCGCGCGGCACGATTTACGATGCGCGCGGTCGCGAGCTCGCGGTCTCGGTCGAGGTCGAGTCGGTGTTCGCGGTGCCGCGAGAGGTCACGGACGCGGGCGCGGCCGCCGCCGCGCTCTCGCGCGTGCTCGGGGCCGATGGCGGCAAGCTCGCGCGCCTGCTCGACGCCGACCGCGAATTCGTCTGGGTGGCGCGCAAGCTCGACCCGCCGCAGGCGCGGCGTGTCAAGGAGCTCCGGCTGCCAGGGATCTACTTCCTCGAGGAGTCGAAGCGCTACTACCCGCTGCGCGAGGTCGGAGCTCATACCCTCGGCTATGTCGGCACCGACAACCATGGGCTGGCAGGACTCGAAGCGATGTACGACAAGGTCGTGGCGGGCAAGCCCGGCCGGCGAACGGTGCTGCGCGATGCCCGTCAGGGAATGGCGGTGCCCGCGAATCTGCCGTCGGCGGCGCCGGTGCCGGGCAACGACCTCTACCTCACGATGGATGCGGCCCTGCAGCAGATCGCCGAGCGCGAGCTCGGCAAGGCGGTCGCGCAATACAGGCCACAGAGCGGCAGCGTCGTGCTGCTCGATCCGTCGACGGGCGCGGTGCTGGCGCTCGCCTCCTGGCCGACGTTCGATCCCAACCGATTCGCATCGGCCTCCGAGGAAGCGCGGCGCAACCGCCCGGTGAGCGACGCCTACGAGCCGGGCTCGACTTTCAAGATGGTGACCGCGGCGGCGGCGCTCGAAGAGGGCCTGATCGACCCCGACGAAGTGCTCGACTGCGAGATGGGCGGCATCACTCTGGCGGGTGTCCGGATCTCCGACCACAAATCGTTCGGAATGCTCTCTTTCCGCGACGTCATCGCCAAGTCGTCGAACGTCGGCACCATCAAGACCTCGCTCCGGCTCTCGAACGCGAGCTTTTACGCCATGATCCGCGCCTTCGGTTTCGGGCGCACATCTGGAATCGATCTGCCCGGCGAGAGTCCCGGCCTGCTCATGCCGGTGGCGCGCTGGCCGGGGCTCGCCAAGGCCTACATCTCGTTCGGCCAGGGCATCTCAGTCACCCCTCTGCAGCTCGCGCTCGCCTTCGGAACGGTCGCCAACGGCGGGCGCTTGCTCGAGCCCTATCTCGTGCGGCAGGCGGGCAGTGGTGACACCGCGAAGCTGCAGCACGCCGATCCGGTCGAGCGCGGCCGACCGGTCTCGCCCAGGACGCTGGCGGTGCTTTCACAGCTCCTCGCAGGGGTTACGGCCGAGGGTGGCACCGGGCGGGCGGCAGTCGTTTCCGGTTACCCGGTTGCCGGCAAGACCGGCACCGCTCAGAAGGCGGAACCCGGCAGGGGCTACCTCGCCAACGAGTTCATCGCCAGCTTCGCCGGCTTCGCGCCCACGGCGCACCCGGCGATCGTCGCGGTCGTGGTCATCGACGATCCGCACGGCGGCTACCATGGCGGAGATGTCGCCGCGCCGGTCTTCGCGGCGATCGCGCAGCAGGCATTGCTCTACCTCAACGTCCGTCCCGAGCGCGACCGTCCGGAGCGCTGGCCGGGAGAGCCCGAGCCGCCGTCGCCGGACGATGTCGAAAATCCGCAAAACGCGCTGCCGCAGCCGGATCCCGAAACCGGAATCGTCACCGCAAGCTTCGAGGCAGGAGAACCGCCGACAGTATCCTTGCCTCCCGGGTCTCTGCCCGACCTCGCCGGAATGACGGCCCGCCAGGCGCTCGCGGCGGCCTCCGGCTTGCGGCTCTATCCGGTTCTGCGCGGCGCCGGTGTGGTGCAGCGCCAGGAGCCTCCGCCGGGCTCGCCGATGCCGCCGCCGGGAACGCCGGTCGAGCTCTATCTCGCCAGCGGAGCCGGCGGATGAGGCTCTCGGAGTTGGTCCGCAATGCAGCCGTGCTCGGAGACCTCGGGACCGACCCCGAGGTCTTCGGCGTTCGTCACGACTCGCGCGCGGTCGAGAAGGGCGAGCTTTTCGTCACCTGGAGCGGCGCGAAGTTCGATGGCCGTCTCTTCGCCGGCCAGGCGATCGAGCGCGGCGCGGTGGCTGTCCTCGCCGATCGTCCGCGGCCCGCGGAGACGCCACGCGAGATCCCCTGGCTCGAGACCGTCGACCCGCGCGGGCTGCTCGGAGATCTGGCCGCGCCGCTCTACGGCCATCCGGACCGCGACCTGACGCTGATCGGTGTCACCGGCACGAACGGCAAATCGACGGTGGTCGAGCTCTGCGCCAACATTCTCGAGGCTGCGGGTTCACCCTGCGGGCGCATCGGCACCCTGGGGTACCACTTCGGTGGCGACGATCTCGAGGGCGAAGCCGCCGGCCACTCCGGTCGGACCACGCCCGAGGCCTCTGATCTCTTTCGTCTCCTGGCCGAGATGCGAGACCGCGGGGCGCGGGCGGTGGCGATGGAGGTCTCGTCGCACGCCCTGGTCCAGGGCCGAGTGACGGGAGCGGGTTTCGACGTCGCCGTGTTTACCAATCTCACCCGCGATCACCTCGACTTTCACGGTGATCTCGAAAGCTACTTCTCCGCCAAGCGGCGGCTCTTCGAGATGCGCAAGCCCGGTGGCAAAGGCGTCACGAATCTCGACGACGCCTACGGCAGGCGCCTGGCGGAAGAGTTCGGCCTCGCCGACACATTCGGCTCGTCGGGCTCGGGCGCCGCGGTGCGTCCGGCGGGAGTGGATCTCGACGGCGACGGCATGCGCGGCGCGCTCGCCACGCCGCGGGGGCCGGTGCATTTCCGCTCGCCGCTCCTCGGCCGCTACAACCTCTCGAATCTGTTGGCGGCGGCCGCTGTAGCAGAAGCGCTCGAGCTGCCCCAGGAATTTCTGTCGCGGGGCATCGAGGCGACCCGGACGCTCCCCGGGCGCATGGACGCTGTGCGCGCCGGCCAGCCGTTTCTGGCGGTCGTCGACTATGCCCACACCGATGCCGCGCTGGGCGCGGCGATCCGGTCGCTGCGCGAGCTCACCGGCACGAAGGTGGTGGTCGTCTTCGGTTGCGGTGGAGACCGGGACCCGGGCAAGCGTCCGATGATGGGGCGGATCGCCGGCGATCTCGCCGACCTGCCGATCGCGACCTCCGACAATCCGCGCAGTGAAGACCCGCTGGCGATCCTCTCCGCGGTCGAGGAGGGACTCAAGGCGAGCACCAACCGCAACTACCGCATCGTCCCGGACCGGCGTGAGGCGATTCGCCGTGCCGTGACGGTGGCGATGGCCGGCGGTTGGTCGATCCTGGTCGCCGGCAAGGGACACGAGAACGAGCAGATCGTCGGCAATCAGCGTCTGCCGTTCTCGGACCGCAACGAGCTCGAACGGGCGATCGCCGAGCAGCGCGGTGGCGGAGGGCGCGGTTAGATGCTCTACCACCTGCTCTATCCGCTGCACGAGCAGTACGCCGTTTTCAACGTCTTCCGCTACATCACCTTCCGGACCGCCGGTGCGATCGTGACCGCGATCCTGCTCGCGCTGCTTCTTGGACCGCGGTTCATCGCCACCCTGCGCCGCCTTTCCGTGGGCCAGAACATCCGCGAGGTCGGCCCGCAAAGCCACCAGGTGAAGGCAGGGACGCCGACCATGGGCGGTCTGCTCATTCTCTTCACCCTGGTCGTGCCGACGCTGCTGTGGGCGAATCTCTCCAACCTCTACGTCTGGATCGCGATCGGTGTCACGGTCGGATTCGGGGCGATCGGTTTCGTCGACGACTTTCTCAAGGTGCGGCGGCGGCGAAGCCTGGGCCTCTCGGCGCGCGCCAAATTCCTGCTTCAGGTCGGAGTCGCGACGCTCGCCGGCTCGCTTCTCCGGGTGATGCCGATCGAAGGCGCCTTTGCGCCGACTCTCACCTTTCCCTTCTTCAAGGAACTGGTGATCAACCTCGGCCTGCTCTATGTCCCGTTCGTGGTCTTCGTGCTGGTTGGCGCCTCGAACGCGGTGAATCTGACCGACGGTCTCGACGGTCTGGCGATCGGCGCGACGCTGATCGCCGCGGCGACCTACGCGGTCTTCACCTACGTCGCGGGCAACCGGGTCGTCGCTCAATACCTGCAGGTGGCCTACGTTCCCGGGGTCGGCGAGGTGACCGTCTTCTGCGGCGCGCTGGTCGGTGCCTCGATCGGCTTTCTGTGGTGGAACGCCTATCCGGCAGAGGTCTTCATGGGCGATGTCGGGTCGCTCGCCCTGGGCGGCGCGATCGGTACCGTCGCCGTGCTGGCCAAGCAGGAATTGTTGCTGGTGGTGGTGGGCGGTCTGTTCGTGATCGAGGCGCTGTCGGTCATTCTCCAGGTGACCTCCTTCAAGCTGCGCGGCAAGCGCATCTTCCGCATGGCGCCGATCCACCACCATTTCGAGCTCGGTGGCTGGGCGGAGCCGAAGATCATCGTGCGCTTCTGGATCGTCGCGGTGATGTTCTCCCTGATCGCTCTCTCGACGCTGAAGCTGCGATGACGACGATCGCCTTCGACCCCGCCCGCTTGCAGCGCGTCTTCGTGCTCGGGCTCGGCCTGTCCGGGACCGCCGCGGCGAGGCTGCTGCGCAAGCGCGGCATCGGCGTGGTGGCGAGTGACAAGCGAACCTCCGCGGAGCTCGATGCCGACGATCTGGCGCGCGATCCAGCGGTCGAGTTGCGACTTTCCGATCGCTCGTCCGAGCTTCCGGCGGGGCTCGACGCGCTGGTGGTGAGTCCTGGAGTCGGCCTCGATCATCCGTTGCTCCGCCGCGCCGCGGAGCTTGGGGTTCCGGTCGTCGCCGAGGTCGAGCTCGCCTGGTCGTTCCTGGACGACAAGGATGCCATCGTGGTCGGCATCACCGGCAGCAATGGCAAGTCCACGACCACTGCGATGACCGGGGCCTTCCTCGCCGGCGCCGGTTTCGCGGTCGAGGTCTGCGGCAACATCGGCCGGCCGCTCGCGGCGGTGATCGACGGGCCTCCCGGAAGGATCTTCGTCGTCGAACTGTCGAGCTTCCAGCTCGATACGATCGTGCGTTTTCGCCCCCGCGCCGCGGCGCTGCTCAACATCTCTCCCGACCATCTCGACCGCCACGGCGATGTCGCGGGCTACCTCGCGGCCAAGCAGCGGATCTTTCTCAACCAGGGGCCGGAGGACGTCGCGGTGCTGAATGCCGATGAACCCGACGTCGCGGCCAGCCGGACAGCGGCGAGCCCGCGCTGGTTCTCGACCGGGATGCCCACTTTCTCCGAACCGGGTTGCAGGATGGTGGGGGACCAAGTGCTCGAAAGCGGCGGCGCTCGCGACGGACAGCTCCTCTTCGCGCGCCGCGACCTCACGCTTCCCGGCCTGCACAACGTCGAGAATGCCATGGCTGCCGCTTTGCTGGCGCGGGCGGCTGGCGCTCCTGCCGGTGCCATCGCTCCGGCGCTCGCCACGTTCCGCGGGCTGCCCCATCGGGTCGAGCGGGTGGCCGAAGTCGGCGGCGTCGCCTTCGTGGATGATTCCAAGGGGACCAACGTCGCCGCGACCGCCCGTTCGCTCGAAGGCTTCGCCGACGGCAGCGTGCACATCATCCTGGGCGGACGGAACAAGGGAGCTGATTTCCGCTTCCTGCGCGACATCGTTGCCCGCAAGGCGCGACGCGCCTACCTCATCGGCGATTCGGCGGTCGATCTCGAGCAGGCCTTGGCAGGTCACGTCGCCTGTGAGCGCTCCGCGACGCTGC